>JABIQV010000074.1 GCA_018699495.1 bacterium
ATCTAGTTTCTATACGGTTATGCTCAGCTAAGATACCATCACGGTTGTTTGGTTTTTTTACTTCTATAAAAGCTAAGGGGAGTCCATTAATTAAAAGTGTGATATCTGGACGAAACGACTCATCATCTTTTTGGCAAGGTAATTCTGTTACAACGTTAAAGGTATTAATATTAAAGTCGTCAAAGTCGATTAGCTTTATACCTGATTTATTCGTGAGTTTTTCATAAAAAGCCCGCCCTATATCTTCGTTTTCTAAACAGAGCGATACTTCGTCATAAAAACGAGCAATATCTTCCGATGAAGCTCCTGGGTTTATTCTTTGAAGGCTAGTTTGAAATATATCTGGAAAAATATTAGTCGAGGTATCCCACTTTTGCTTTTTTAAAGATAAGTAATCGTAACCTAAACGAATGAGATGAAGTATGGTCGGAATTTTGACTCTGGAATCTTCGTTAAATGTCACTCTTTATTTCTCTCTTACTTATCGATGATAATCTGCGTTTGTAACAGAGTTGTAACAACGTGAATTGTTCTCAACTTATCTCAGGATATTTTATCACGTACAAAACAAGATGTATTGAGGCTGTTTTATATCAGATAAATATATGTCCACCACCTGTCACGCAGGAGGTCGTGGGTTCGAGTCCCATCGCTCCCGCCATATATCTTTTAAATACTAAATCCACCTTCTTGGTGGATTTTTTGGTTTAGGGGCGTTTTTATGTTTGACTAGACGGCTCTTGTTCTCGACTAAATCAATGACAATCCAGTTATCATGATTTTCGTCGTCGTCTCCCCAAAATTTTAAGGAATAAATTTAAGAAATTTAGGCATTACCCCTCTCCGGGAAAATTAATTTAAGTGTTAAAATAAATTCATATATTATTAATACTATTAATAGAAAAATGAGGGTTATTTAAATGAAAACCCGCCCGCTTTATATCGAAACTAAAATTGATTGTGAGATGGACGCTCTTTGGGAAAAGACCCAAGACCCATCAGTTCATCAACAATGGGACTTACGATTTAGCGACATACGTTATTTGCCTAAAAAGGCTGAAACAGAACCTCAAAAATTTCTTTACTCTACTATGATTGGGTTCGGACTCAAGGTAAACGGCGTTGTTGAAAGCGTTGCGACAAAGACCAAAGATAACGGGGAAAGACTATCAACGTTAAAGTTTTCATCACACAGCAAGCTTTCTATCATTAAAAAAATGGGCCGGATATTGGAAATATGTACCAGAATTAGACGGGATAAAATTTTTTACAGGGTATGATTATGAGAGTCGATGGGGGGTTTTTGGAAAAATAATTGATCGATTCATTTTTCGCCCATTAATGATATGGGCAACCGCATGGAGCTTTGATTGCTTGAAACAATGGCTCGAGAAGGGACTCCATCCAAAGCAAGCAATTAAAGCGCAATTTTCAGTCTGGATATCCAGTATCTCCTTAAGTTTAGCTTGGGTGTATCAAGGCTTAATTCCAAAACTTTTATATCCGGCTACTGGGGAAATTGAGATATTGGTCCATTCAGGATTATTTGGAGGGGAAGGAACTAATGGTCTTGAGTTTATTAGGGTGCGCTGAAATTGTTTTTGGAGTTGTCCTTCTCTTTGTTCAGAAAAAATCAATTCATCTTGTTAATATTTTTGTAATATTATTCCTGACAATTGGGGTTATCTTTAGTCATCCGACACTATTTACGTTGCCCTTTAACCCTTTTTCATTAAATCTCCTGATGATTACTGGATCAATTATAATCATCCTGAATTTACCCTCTTTGCCTAAGGCGTATCGCTTACTCCTAAAGATGAATATGTCATCATCAGCCCCATTTCTTACAATATCACGGAATCCCAATCAACCAATGAAAAATCATTGTATAAATCAACAAAAAAAGAAAAAAACCAATATCATGAAATAATGAAGGGCTTATCTAACAACCATACATTAGTGAAAACTATAGAAACTAATAGATATGGAAGAATTAGTATTTTTAAGATCACATCTTTACCAAACTTGGAATTAGATTAAAAGACTCCAACCTAACGATCCTAGTTCTAACGTCGTCTATCAGTCCCCGCCATATATTTTAAGTTCAAAACAGGGTTTTGCTTATTCTAATATTTGATTTAAATAATGATTTTAAGCACGAATGTCAGGTCGAGTCTCTTGTGCTATTTACTCGACAAAAAAGGGTCTAAATTTAGTCGATACGGTTACAGTATCATTTGCTAAATATTCTAGGGTGCAGAGAGGCGAGTAAAATGTAGACATTTGATCAAAGCTATCAATAAAATCATAAATAATACCCAAGACTTCTTCATTTTCTTTATATTTCTCAATAGCCGATTCAAAAGAATGCATTAGTTGTTGTGCCTGAATATAAAGTTTTTCAATAACTTCCTTTTCATAATCTTGGATTTCAAATTTAGAAAATTCTTTATATTCTAATTCACGTGTATCTTTTGCAGACTTCATTAATCCTGATACATCAGCGTAAGAGCGATCACGCATGTAGTCTTTGTTTTGTTCAGCTAGAATACGGGGAGTTATGGGGTTAGCATCTAACAATGCAGAAATATTGAGTTGTTTTTGAGACAGACTACCAGACTCTCTCTGCGCATCTGTATTAAATCGTTCAAGAGCACTATCTCTAGAAGAAGTAAAAATACGATTAGGCGTTATCTTAATCATGTTTTCTCTTGGTAAACTCCAATGACTAGCTACCCACAGTTTTTCAAAGTTATCTAATTACTAAAGCCACATGGCCCAACTCCGAGCCTCTGTTGGAATGAAAAATTAAAATATCACCTGTTTTAACAAAGTCTTTCAAGTCTGTAGCAGCAATTTTATGTGTGCAGGCGTTATCTTCAAGTCCAAATAATAAATTAACAGCTGGAGAATTTCCTTCATAATTAGCAGCTCTATACGCTGTTATAATATCTTGTTTGGATAGTGCGTGATACATATATAAAAGAACGGAAACTGCTTCCCGGCAATTTAGAGCTGAGTTAGGTAACGGTAATCGTCGATGTTGATTTTCTGCCCATGTTCGGAAATTATTTCCTCTATCCCAAACGGCATTTGGTCGTCCATTATCTGCACCTGAATCTCTGTTAACCCAGGGATACGTGTATAAATAATCTTCTTTATCACGTACAGCGACTCGATCTCCCAAACTTCCTGTTGATGTCAGGCTTGATGATCTGGAGCGAACGGCTTCTAACTCTTGAATTTTTCAAAGAATTTGCCTCACACCATCAATGTCTTTGCCGATTTTTGATGATGGATTTACCTCTCCCAAAAGCAAGTTCTGTAACGTGCTTATTGCTGAAACAAGAAGATCATCCCTAGAAGCAGTAATCTCTCATAAAGATTTGCCAGTAGAGCCCACACTAATTAGTTTTTTCATAAGGCCCTCCCTAAAACAATACTAAAAACTAAGTTTCTCACGAGTAGGGTCTAGCCTGTTTACTTCATCTCGAAAAGTGGATCTTTCATCTCCCTCAGTATAAATACACTTTTGCACAAGACATTTGGCCATTAATTTATTATGTTCAAAGGAACCTTTATTAAAAAAACTATCTACAGTCTCTATTATTTGAACTAATCCCTTCAAAAACTCTACCCTATGCTCAACTCCATTTGCTATGTTCATTATCGGGAGTGTAAATTAATGAGTATAATTTCAAGAAAGCCCTGAAAATAGATAATGTTGAGTGGTCGTTGCAGACTCTTTTCAATGCTTAAAAATAAAAGGGTCCACCACGGTGACACATAAAAAATACACCGAATGATTCGAAACAAACCTCTAATGATTTCATTGCTAAATTTGCATCTAGATCCATATCGAAAATGGTGGCTACGCAGAGTTAAACCACACGTGCAGTGTAAGAATATGTTTTGATTGAACCCAAACTCAGATATACTATAAAAAATAAAATAAAATTTCAGGAGTTAAAAATGCCATACGGTTTCTATCA
>JABIQV010000075.1 GCA_018699495.1 bacterium
ATATCCATTACTTTTTTATTTGCTGACCCATGCAACGGCCCCTTCAAACTTCCAACAGCAGCTGCCAACGCTGAATAAATATCGGCTTGAGATGACGTAACAACATAAGTAGTAAATGTAGAGTTATTTCCTCCGCCATGTTCAGCATGTAAAAGAAGCATAAGATCCAACATCTCACTATCCATATCCGACGGCTTTTTACCTTGATTCAACATACTTAAAAATCCTTGTGCTATCGACATGCCTGCGTCAGGAACCGTAAACGTCTCAACATGTTTAAAAGCAGACAAATAAGAATAGGCAACAATCGTCGGGATCTTTGCAATAATAGATATCGCTTTAAAAAAGTTTTCAAAAGGGTCTATCGAATCGGGGTTTGAGTCATTCGCATACAAAGCAGAAATACACGTTTGAACCTTATTCATAATATTTTTGCTTTTTATCCCCAAAATACAATGATCAACAATATAGTCTGGTAATTCTCGTTCCTTATAAAGAGCATCACAAAAAAGCTTCAGGTCTTGATCAGAAGGCATTTCACCGACTAAGAGTAGGTAAGCAACGGTCTCAAACAAAGGACCTTTCCTTTCCTGACACTTTTTAATAACGTCTGCCAACGGTATATCTCTATATTTCAACGCGCCTTCAACTGGTTCAAGTTTCCCATCAATCTTTTTTGACCCAATAACAGATGAAATACGGGTAAGCCCTGAAAGAACGCCACTCCCATCAGCATTTCTCAACCCTCTTTTAACATCAAACGTCTTATATAAATCCTGCGAAATACTATTATTTTCTATAAAAATTGGTTCTAAATCAGATAGCATATTTTCTCCTTTTATTCATAAACCCCCACCATTAAGTTCAACTACAAAACACGTAAAGCGAGTCACTCTTAGTTTATGCCTCTTTTTCACAATTTCCAAACGAATTATTATTCCCCCTCAACAAACATCGAAATTTCGACAAATTATTGGTATAGTTCTAACGGAAAAATAACATAGGTCCTAAAACGACAAACAAGAAACACAGCAAACCATATTAATAATATGTAAGCTCCAAAAGTTTTCAGTTTCGAGGTCAAGTTTTGCGCCGCATATGAGACCTATGCAATAACCGAAAAAAAAACGGACTGCTCCAAAAGTTTTCAGTTTGGTGCTCGTGATTTGCTTGCATATTACAAATATGCAAGCAAATCACGAGAATCAAAATGGAATCTTTTGGAACAGTCCAAGGCAGTAAGCGTTCGTAGCTCAGTAGGATAGAGCGCAGGATTCCTAATCCTGAGGTCGGAGGTTCGATCCCCCCCGGGCGCACCAAAAAAAATGGTTGATCTATTACCCTTGTAAAAAAATAGACCCATAAATAGATTTTTAAAAAAAGGAACCACAAAATCGAATCACAAAAACCAACCTACATTTTTTACGATCTAGAAACCTCATCACGTGACCTTTTAGGTCAAATACTCACGTACGCATTTATAGTCACTGATTCCAATTACAACCAACTCGACCAATGTACAGGGTCAATCAAGCTGAATCGAATGCAACTCCCCGAACCAGAAGCGATCTTAACAAACAAACTCAACGTTGATGATCTGGAGCAAACAGGATCTCCCGAATATGAAGCGTCACGCCATATTTATAATTTTTTATCCGACTATACAACCAAAACAAATGGCTGTACGCTTTGCGGTTACAATTCAAACGCTTTTGACCTAAATTTTTTAAGAAACCTATTAATCAGATACGGATGGAACCCCTATTTCCGTGGCAAACTAAAAAATAAAGACATTTTACATTATGTAGAATCTCTTTTTCACCTTAATCCTACCCAATTCCCAAAAATTTTAAGACAATCTGAAAAGCACCAATTTTACAGTTTCAAACTCGAGGATATCAGCGCCCATTTCCAATTACTTACAAAACCACAAAGTCACAACGCTATTGAAGACGTCGAACTAACAATCAAACTTGTAAAACACTTAAACGAACAATTCCCAGAAACCCCTTTTTCAACATTTTCACCTATCCAACTAGCTACAAACCATCAATCACAGTCCGTTTACGAGTACGGAAAATCGAAAACACGTGATTTTACCGACCATGACACGACCCCTAGTCTCTTTAAATACACCCATTGGCTAAAAATACTTAGTTCAAAAAAAGAAATTCTTCTTCTGAACTTAGACAAAGTAACAACACTCCTCCACGACGAGACGATACCCGAAACAACAATAAGCCAACTCACGTCCCCTCAAATTCAATCCTGTCTAAAGTATGTGAATTTTAATAAAGCATTCTTACATCTAGAACAATTCGAATCTGAAGACGAGATAAAATGGGCCCCTTTTCTTCAAGATCTAACCAATCATTCTTTCTTCTCGGGTCTTACTTGGTCTGCCTATTTTGCTCTCATCAAAAAAGAATGGGATATCGACTATCAAATACATAACCTTGGGTTTGACAATATTGATATTCTTAGAAGCCTTTGCCAAAACTTACTATCCCAACCCGAATCCTACGAATCGATATTAAACCATCTTCTTGCTTCTCCAAAAACTGAGCAAAACACGAACTTAATCCGATTGTTCAACCGTATCTATCTAAATTTCCACCCCTGTCCCCGTATAGACTATTGTAGAAAATATATTATTCCAAGATATATTACTGGGTCTCTTTTGCGAGATATCAAAGATTTTAAACCCTTATCGGCCCAACTGGATTCCATTAACACGTATTTAAGTAGCCCAACCCTTTCTGAACCCGATATCAGAAATTTACACGCGCTTAAAAATAGGTATGACCTATTAAAATTAACTTACCTCAATAAAACAGCTCCTACTCACGTAGCCCCTAGTTAAAGAAGCCCCTACAAACAAAAAGATGTTCCTAAAGCAAAGCTTCTAATTACATAAAGCTATCGTATTTATTACAACACTAATTATTCAAGAGAATCCTCTAGAGATAGAAAATCACCCACTCGATAAAAAAACAATTAATTATGGCCTCCAAAAACAGACACAGAACCACATCCGACCCAAAGAGATACGACTAATCTTCCGTTTTTGTTTCTAATGATGCCGAAACGAAAACAGAATTGTTAAAAATACTAGAAAATTTAGAAAGCAGGGTCTATAACATCCCCCGTAAAAACCACTACCCCCTCAAAAAATAAGAGCTGATATTAATGAAGGGTTGATAACCTATTGCATTCAATTTTTAATAGACTTGAAAATCCAGGTAAAGTCGAATCCAATCATTTCGTAGTATAAATTTAAAAAATACTACGAACCCTATCAAAAATATTTTTACATTTCGAATCGCCAGTCGCCGATGCATAATCCTCTATCAACTGACGTTCTTTACCAGAAATCCGTTTAGGAATAACTATTTTAGCTTTAACGTACTGGTCTCCGTTTCCAATCCCTCTAAAATGAGGAATCCCCTTTCGATTCAATCGAAACGACGTCTCTGGCTGAGTTCCAGCTGGAACCTTCAAGACGGCACTTCCTTCTAAGGTCGGAACTTCAACTTCTGTACCAAGAATCGCTTGAGTAAATGGGATTTCAATTTCAATAAGAATATCGTCGCCTTTTCTCTTAAAGTATTTATGATCTGCAACAGTAATAAAAACATAAAGGTCCCCAGCAGGGCCACCCATTTCTCCATAATTACCTTCGCCATTCACTCGTAACCGCGTTCCCTTTTCGATTCCCGCAGGGATATCAACGTCGATACTCTTTTTCTTTTTCTCAAGTCCCTTTCCATGACAACTTTTACATGGATTTTTAATAACGTGTCCCCGTCCAGAACAAAAATGACACGTCGTTACCTGACTAAAACTTCCTAACAACGTCCGTTGAACGGACTTCAATTGTCCTGAGCCCTGGCAATGTCCACATTGCGACTTCGAAGCGCCTGCAGTGCTTCCACCACCATGACACGTTCCACATTTTTCTAAATGATAAATAGAAATATTTTTATTTACACCTTTAGACACATCTTCCAATGTCAGTTCAAGATCATAACGTAAATCTTCCCCTTGCGAAGGACCTCTCTGTTGAGTTCCTTGACGTTTCCCGCCAAAAAATACATCAAATATATCTTCAAATCCACCAAATCCGCCCATGTCTCCATGACCACCTTGTTGCCCAGGACTATCATCAGCAATTCCATACTGATCATATTTAGATTTTTTCGATGGGTCCGACAAAATGGCATAAGCTTTCTGAATTTCCTTAAATTTGCCTTCAGCACCTGGATCCTTATTAACATCCGGATGATATTTTCGTGCAAGCTTTCGGTATGCCTTCTTAACATCACCCTCCGCAGCGCCTCTATCTAATTCAAGTAATTCATATAAATCTTGTGCCATTAGTCTTTTCCCTATCTAGTTTTATTTCTTATCGTTTACTTCAGTATATTCAGCATCAACAACTTCGTCTTTAGTTTCCGCCGATTCAGCAGCGTCTCCAGACTCATCTTTAGAAGCATCTGCATCAGCAGCTTGCCCTTCCGTTCCTTTTGCTTCTTCTTCTGCTTTATAAAGCTCTGAACTTGCTTCAAACATAATTTTTTGAAACTCTTCCGTTTCTTTTTTAATGTCATCCAAATCATCTGTTGTTAACGCTTTTTTAAGCGGCTCTATCCCAGCTGTAACTTTCTCTTGAGTTTCTTTACTAATTTTCTCGCCATTTTCCTTCAATAACTTCTCAGCTTGATAAACAGTGGAGTCTCCTTGATTTTTTGCTTCAATCAAGTCTTTTTTCTGTTTATCTTCGTCCGCGTGTTCTTCGGCTTCACGTTTCATTTTTTCAATATCATCATCAGTCAACCCAGAAGAAGCTGTAATTGTAATTTTTTGCTCTTTTCCAGTCCCTTTGTCCTGTGCCTTTACATTCAAAATACCGTTAGCATCAATATCAAATGTGACTTCAATCTGAGGAACGCCTCTTGGTGCAGAAGGAACGCCTTCTAATATAAATCGACCTAATTGTCGGTTATCTGACGCCATTTCACGCTCACCTTGAAGAACATTAATTTCTACACTCGTTTGTCCGTCACCCGCAGTTGAAAAAACTTGCGATTTAGAAGAAGGAATTGTTGTATTTCGTTCTATCAACTTAGTGCAAACGCCACCCAACGTCTCAATTCCTAAAGAAAGAGGCGTAACATCCAATAACACAACATCCTTAACATCCCCAGATAAAATTCCACCCTGAATAGAAGCACCGATTGCAACTACCTCGTCTGGGTTTACACCTTTATGAGGCTCTTTTTTAAAAAAAGCTTCCACGGCTGCTTGAATCGCTGGAGTACGTGTCGTTCCACCAACCAAAATAACTTCGTCAATGTCTTCAACCGTCAACCCAGCATCCTTCAATGCTTTTTTACACGGCTCCATAGAACGCTTGACGACATCTTCTATCATCGTTTCAAATTTAGCTCGTGATAAATCTAAATTTAAATGCTTCGGCCCTGTGTTATCTGCCGTAACAAATGGCAAATTAATATTAGTTGTCGTGGTAGACGATAATTCGATTTTTGCTTTTTCTGCAGCTTCTTTCAACCGTTGAAGTGCCATTAAATCTTTACTTAAATCAATCCCTTGATCCTTCTTAAATTCATCAACCAACCAATCAATAACGATGTCATCAATATCATCGCCACCTAATTTTGTATCTCCATTAGTAGACTGCACTTCAAAAACTCCGTCGCCTATTTCCAAAATAGAAACATCAAATGTTCCTCCACCGAAATCATAAACAGCTATTTTTTGGTCACCTTTTTTATCCAATCCATAAGCAAGTGCTGCAGCTGTAGGCTCGTTAATAATTCTCAAAACCTCTAACCCCGCAATTTCACCGGCATCTTTAGTAGATTTTCGTTGACTATCATTAAAATATGCTGGAACAGTAATAACCGCTTGAGTTACGTCTTCGCCAAGATAGGCTTCTGCATCTTGCTTAATTTTTTGAAGTACCATCGCTGAAATTTCTGGAGGAGAATATGTTTTATCTCTAGATTCAACAGCAATTCCACCATCTTTTCTTTTTGTAAGTTTATAAGGTAATTTTTTTGTGATTTCTTTTAGCGTTTTTCCCATAAGACTTTTGACAGAAAAAAACGTGTTTTCTGGGTTTGTAACAGACTGACGTTTTGCAGGAAGACCTACTAACCGCTCACCATCTTTAGCAAATGCAACGACGGAAGGCGTTGTTCTATTTCCCTCAGCGTTTACTATTACCTTCGCGTCTTGCCCTTCCATAACAGATACACATGAATTTGTTGTTCCTAAATCGATTCCTATAACTTTTCCCATTTTATTTCTCCTATCTTATTTTGATACGATGACCAATGATGGTCGTATCACACGTTCATTTAATAAATAACCGGCTTGCGCTTCTTCTACAACCGTGTCGGTCTCGACATCTGCTGACTCTATTTGCGAAATAGACTGATGAAAATTCGGGTCAAACTTAGCGTTTTTAGCATCAATTCGTTTCACCTGAAATTTATCCAAAATTCCATCTAACTGTTTTTGAATCATCGAATATCCATCCACAATTTCTTGTAATTTTGAGTCTTCTTTTTCTTTCAACCCATCTGCTCGCTCAAAGCCATCTTTAATTGGCAAAAGCTCCAAAACAAATTTTTCAAGAGCAAACTTTTTGTATTGAGCAACTTCCTGCTGATTTCGCTTTTTAAAATTTTCAAGCTCAGCATATGCCATCATTACTTTATTTTTATTCTCCGCATTTTCTTTTTCGATTGATGCCAATTGTTCTTTCACCCGATCAAATTCAGAAATGACACATTCTTCAGTTTTACTATCATCAACATCTACATTTTCAATTGTATCCGTCTCTTCCTGATCTTCAACTATCCCGTCTATCGTATCATCTTCATTTGGCACTTCAATGTCCTCTTTTTTATTTTCTTCCAAAGAACCCGACTCCTCTTCCCCTAATTTTGTTGCCCTATTATGCGCTATTTCATCTAAATTTTCATCCGCTTGTTTTTCAACACGTTCTTCCGTCACACCATCCTTATTAATTTTTGACATCGTTCACCCTCTCTCCTTTAAAAAAATTAAATCCCATCTTGATCGCTTATATAATGTTGCACTTGATCAGAAATCTGTTTTACTAACGGAATCACATAGGAATATTTCATCCGTTTTGGCCCAAGAACACCGATAGCCCCCGCTTGAACACCCCCACTCTTTACGGGAGAAATTACCAACGAACAGTCTTCCAATTTCTCATTATTAAATTCTTTGCCAATAACAACCCCGTCATCATCACCAAAAATATGACTAGATATAAGCTCCGTCAAAAATCGATTTTCCTCAAGTTCTGTTAATACATTCTTCGTCATTTCGACATTTTTAAATTCGGGAAGTTGTATCATTTTTGATACGCCATGTACATTGATACTCTCGCTTGTTTTATGAAACGAAGACAACCTCTCGACTTCTTTGCTTAAGACCTCAAAAACAGACGCATAATTTGGAAACTCCTTAACCAAATGCCGCAAAACAAAATCAGACGACTCGAAAAAAGGAAGTCCTTCCATTTTGGCCGTGATAATTTGAGACACTTTATTAAGGTCATCCTGGCTCATTCGTTGTCGCAAATTAAAAACAAATTCTTGATTATCGCCTAACTTATTTAATAAAACGACAAGAACCTTATTTAAATCCAATAAAACCATGTGAACCACTTTCAATGCCATTTTATAGATATCTGGAGTCAACACGATAGCTGTATAATCCATTAATGACGACATTACTTTAGCTACGTGATTTAAGGTATTTTTCACTTTTTGAACGGCAATCATCTCAAGTTGAGCATTTACTGGCGCGACCGAAGCAAGCCCATTAGACCCCTCTAAAAAATCCACATACCATCGATACCCTTCATCTGTTGGAATCCGACCTGAAGATGTGTATACCTGTTTTAAAAACCCTAACGTCTCTAACAATTTCAACTCGTTTCGAACGGTTGCAGAACTTACAGAAAAATTTAATTTTTCAACTAATAATTTAGACCCAACCGGCTCTGCGGACTGAATATAATTTGAAATTGCCTCTTTTAGTATTACCTTTTGTCTTTTTTCCATAAATGTTACCTGCTATTTAGCACTCTGCTATCAACAGTGCTAATCTTAAAAAAAAAGAATACCCGTTCAAAAATAAATTGTCAATTAGGCTACTCTAAACCGTGTAACCAATTCCTCTCGAACCTACCGTCCATACCGGCACGATTATTCCCTTTTGATCGATTAGTATTATAAAAGTATTAAGAGGAATGATCGTGGTCCACACCCAGCTCTTGATTTTAAACACACTTATTTGCAATGCATTACTATAAATAGATTGTCGCATCTAAACAAATTTGATTAAATGACATTGATGTTAGATAAACCTGTAGGAATAGGAATCATTGGCTTGGGTAATATGGGCAAAAACCATATCCGCAATTACGCTAGACTAAGTACTTGTAAAGTCATCGGTATTTGCGACGTTCACGATGATGTTCTCAATCAATTCTCAAAAGAATACGACTGTAAGGGATTTAAAGATCTAACGAAATTTTTAGATACTCCCGGCTTAGACGCCGTAAGTATCACAAGTCCGACAAGAACCCATTATGCAATAGCAAAGCAAGCAATTCTTTCTGGAAAACATGTCCTTATCGAGAAACCAATATGTGATAACGTTGATCATGCCCAAGAATTAATAGAACTTGCTGAAAAACACGACAGAAAACTATTGGTTGGTCATATCGAAAGATTCAACCCAGCCGTAATCAAGTTAAAAGAAATATTATCATCTGGAATAATAGGAAAACCTACATCTCTTATCGCTAAACGAGTAGGCGCATTTCCAGCTCAAATAAAAGATGCAAACGTAATTATAGACCTCGCTGTCCACGACATTGACATCTTTTCCTACCTTCTTGAACAAACCCCAACGGAAATAACGGGAAATGCAGGACGTGCTTTAAACAGTAATAGAGAAGACTACGCACAGATATTTTTAAAATACGGTGACCAAAGTGGAATTATTCAAGTCAACTGGATTACACCTATTCGAATCCGAAATTTATCTATTACTGGGACAAAAGGATACGTCGAGCTAAATTACATGACCCAATCATTAATGCTGTATGAAAGCAACTATTCAAGTGACTTTGATAGCTTTGGCGATTACATCATCAAATTCGGAACGCCAAACAAGCAAGAAGTTAATCTTGAAAAAAAAGAACCGTTGAACTTAGAGCTATCTCATTTTATTGAATGCATTCAAAAAAATAAATCACCTTTAATTACTGGATTACAAGGAAAAAAGGCCCTTGAAATCGCCCTAAAAGTCATTAAAAAGATCTACTAAGACTTACCAACAATCCGATTTTAATGTTACTATATCGTTTAAGATTTTTATTTATTAGTGATTAGCATTAATAAATTGCATCTTATGAAACCGATTATATTAATTGAATTAGATTTAACTGTTTGTTGTTTTGTAGCGTAACGTTTAACCCATGATTATAAAGGGATAAGAGGAAGAAGGCCTCTAATTACTAAATTTAATATTATCTTAACGTCCAATTAAGATATAAAAAGTAAATTAAACCCAATAATCAAACGTGTATTTAAACGACATTATTTTTATGCCTGCAAACAAAAAGCGATATTAAGTAATCATAAGGACTATAAAAAATAGTCCTGAGCGATATGAAAAAGCTCCAAAGGTTTCATTTACTATTAAAAATTGATTATGAAAGGAAATACGGATATGCCGCATCCGGTTTTTCAAACTATTCTTGACGCAGAAACATTGAATTTTGATGAAAATTTAAATAGATCTGTTTCATTGTTATTAAAGAAAAAACCAAGCACCATATCCGTGTCTGAACCTTTGACTAGTGGCCAAGTGAGTGAACGATTAACTCAGTTTCCAGGCAGCTCTTTATACTTCAAAGGAAGTATAATTTGTTATGTCCCCCTAGCTAAAATTCAGGTCGGACAAATTTCCCCAAACACAGTCAATAAACATGGATGGCTAAGTACAGAAGTCACGTTAGAAATGGCAAGAAATGTCAGAAAAATGTACAAAAGTGATATTGGATTGTCTGTTTCAGGGGTCGCTGGCCCGGGCGATGTTAAAATTGAAAACGACAATACGGGAAAAGTTTTTATTGCATTAACGACATCAACGATTGAAAAGGTAATCCCTTACCAATTTGATGGAACACGAACGATAATTCGACAAAAAGCAAGTCAGGCCGCGCTTGTCTTGGTGAAACAATGGTTAATGAAACAAACAACATGAATAACGCGAATCTGTTGTAAAAATCAGAGTTCTTGATAAAAAAATAGGGAAATTTTATAAACATACAAGGAGGAAAAAAATGGACGAAAATAAAAAAAGAGCACTTAGTTTTGCAGTAGCACAAATTGAAAAAAATCACGGCAAGGGATCTATCTTAAAATTAGGGGAAACACCAAATATTTCTATCCCAACTATCTCTTCAGGCGCATTATCTCTTGATCTTGCATTAGGAATCGGGGGCTATCCCAAAGGACGAATTATCGAAGTATTCGGACCAGAATCTTCGGGTAAAACGACATTATCTCTACATGCAGTTGCCGAAGCACAAAAAGCTGGTGGTGTGTGTGCATACATAGATGTTGAGCATGCATTAAACGCAGTTTATGCAAAAGAAATAGGGGTTAATATAGATAACTTATATTTATCTCAACCAGACTATGGCGAACAGGCACTAGAAATTACTGAAACACTAGTAAGGTCAGGTTCTGTTGACTTAATTGTAATTGATTCAGTAGCTGCTCTTGTTCCTAAGTCCGAACTTGAAGGAGATATGGGCGACGTGCAAATGGGCGTTCAAGCAAAATTAATGTCTCAAGCCTTAAGAAAGTTAACTGGAATAGTAAACAAATCAAATACTATCGTTATATTTGTAAATCAAATTCGAGAAAAAATAGGAGTTATGTTTGGTAACCCTGAAGTAACGCCTGGTGGTCGGGCGTTGAAATTTTATTCTTCGATCCGATTAGATATTCGCCGAATAGATTCAGTCAAGTCGGGCGTTGATATTATTGGAAGTAAAGTTAGAGTAAAAGTCGTTAAAAATAAAATGGCACCTCCCTTCAAATACACTGAACTAGAAATCACATTTGGAAAGGGAATTTCTGCTTTAGGGGATTTAGTTGATTTAGGTGTAAACTTTGGATTTATCGAAAAAGCCGGCACATGGTTTTCCTACAACGGAGAAAAAATGGGGCAAGGTAAAGAGTCTGCAAAAAAATTCCTAGCTACTAACGAAAAAGCTCAAAAAGAAATTCATGCAAAAATTACAGAAAAAGTTAATTCTGACAAAGAAACAGTTCCGACTAAAGACAGCAAGAAAAAAAAGAATGAGGAAAAAATAAAATGAGCATTCAATCAATAATATTGAGTGCATGTGCGGCAATAGCTACCCTAAGTATTTTAGTATTTTTATACAAAAAAGCTAGAAAAGAGCAATTACTCACGCGTGCCAATCAAGATATCGAACAACGAGTCAGCCAAAAAAAGAAAGAAGCGGATCGGTTAGTTAGTAATGCATACGAAGAATCAAAACGACTAAAAAATCAATCACGAAGTGACATAGATAAAGAAATAAAATCACGACGTGCAGCAATTGTCCAAATAGAAAACCATGCGATGGACAAAGAAAAATACCTTGATGGTCGAGACACGCTTCTAGCCGACAAAGAAACCGCTCTAGAAAGAGAAAGAGAAAAGATAAAACAGCTAAAAGAAAAGCAAGAAGAAATCATTCAAAACCTTCTTTCCACGCTAGAAAAAGCTGCTGGATTCTCCAGAGAAGAAGCAAAGAAAATCCTTTTAGACAATGTTGAACGAGACGTTCGTCAACGTGCTGGAAACATGATTAAAGAAATGGAAGCGCAAGCGAAAAAAGTCGCAAACCGTAAAGCACAAGAAATAATAATAGACGCCATTCAACGAACTGCTGTCAACCATATTGTTTCTGCGACAACATCGTCTGTGCAACTGCCAGACGATGAGCTTAAGGGCAGAATCATCGGACGAGAAGGACGAAATATTAGAGCCTTCGAATCAATGACAGGCGTTGACGTGATAATCGACGACTCTCCAGGAACGGTCATCTTATCTGCATTTGATCCTATTCGACGAGAAATCGCTAAGTTATCGCTAGATAAATTAGTCCAAGACGGGCGAATTAACCCCTCTAGAATAGAAGAAGCCGTTGAACGTTCACGAGATGAATTGGCTGATACGGTAAAAGAGCGTGGTGAAGAAGCAGCTGATGAGCTGGGTCTTCAATTTCACCCAAAACTAATTGAAATGATGGGAAAATTACATTACCGAACAAGTTACGGACAAAACATGCTGTCTCATTCTCTTGAATGTGCACATGTTGCAGCTATTATAGCTGAGGAACTCAATGTCAATGCGACATTAGCAAAACGTGGTGCAATGCTTCACGACATTGGAAAAGCGATTGATTTTGAGCAAGGTGGATCGCATACCACTCTTGGAAAAGAAGTATGTGAAAAATATGGTGAATCAGCAGAAATTCTCAACTGTATCATGGCACATCATGAAGAAGAACCTCCTGAAACAATCGAAGCTGTTATAGTTAAAATGGCAGATGTCATTTCTAGCTCTCGGCCAGGTGCTAGAAGAGAGTCTGTTGAAGCATACGTAAAACGTTTAGAAAAACTAGAAACTCTCGCGTATTCATTCGAAGGGGTTGATCGCGTCTTTGCAATTCAGGCCGGTCGCGAAGTTCGAGTCATCGTAAAACCAGACCAAATCGATGAAGCATCTAGTCACAAACTAGCGAACGACATTGCAGCAAGAATTGAAAAAGAAATGGAATACCCCGGCGAAGTCAAGGTAAATATTATTAGAGAAACACGCGCAACAGGCATCGCAAGATAATATGAATTCCATCAATGTTCTCTGCATAGGTGATATTGTTGGAAAACCTGGCCGCGCAGCGTTAGCAAAACAACTAAAGGCCATTACATCTGAAAATAACATTCATTTTGTAGTGGCCAATATTGAAAACGCTGCGGGGGGGTTTGGTGTTACTAAGCGAATCTACAAAGAATGTTCTGAATTAGGAATCCAAGCATTCACGTCAGGAAATCATATTTTTGACAAACGTGAAATTATGGACGATATGGAATCCTATTCGCGACTCGTACGTCCCGCAAACTTCCCAGACGGATGCCCTGGAGAGGGCTATAAAATATTTAAATTCAACACAATAAAAATTGGAATAATCAACTTAATGGGACGCGTATTTATGGGTACTAACCTTGATTGTCCTTTTAAAAAATTTGATACTATTCATGAACAAATAAAAGACGACGTCGACATAATTTTTGTTGATTTTCATGCAGAAACGACGTCTGAAAAACAAGCATTTTTTTGGTATGCCGATGGGCGAGCATCTCTCGCATGGGGAACGCACACACATATACAAACTGCCGATGACCGTATTCTTCCTCAAGGACTAGGCTGTCTTACCGACCTAGGAATGACAGGAATTCAAAATGGTATTCTTGGAATGGAACGTGACCCGATTATCAAACGATTTCTAACCCAACTCCCAAGTAGATTCGTTGTCCCCCAACTTGATGATGTAATGATCAACGGAATCATATCAACAGTATCCATTAGTGAGAAAAAATGCACCTCTATAAATAGAGTTTTCGATCGATTCAAAATCTAAAAATTGCCCGCCCACCATTTTACAAAAAATCTATTTTGAGTTATATCCTAGACA
Source organism: bacterium (assembly GCA_018699495.1). Taxonomy (GTDB): domain Bacteria; phylum Margulisbacteria; class Marinamargulisbacteria; order JABIPA01; family JABIPA01; genus JABIPA01. Next base: position 13,856 of record JABIQV010000075.1, read on the forward strand.
AAGATATAATTAAAAAAGGTCGTAATAAACTATTAAAAAATATTAATATATGGCCAACGTTTAACCACCGTCACATAGAAACTAATTCTTTAAGAAGATCAAAATCAACTATTTTATACGTTACGAGGCTCTCCTCATCACGATAAAGGACAATAAATGATAGAAACTAAAAATCTCATAAAATCTTACAAAAACCGACGAGTTGTTGATGAAATTTCACTTGAAATGAAACAAGGTGAAATCGTTGGGTTACTAGGCCCGAATGGAGCTGGAAAAACAACAACCTTTTACATGATGATTGGCCTCGTCCGCCCAGATAGTGGAACTGTGTTTCTGAACGGCCAAGACATAACTAAATTTCCAATGTATAAAAGAGCCTCGTTAGGCTTAGGTTATTTACCTCAAGAGTCATCCATATTTAAAAAGTTAACTGTAGAAGATAACTTAAAAATATTATGGGAAATTTTAAAAAATGTTAACCCTAAAGACTATGAAAAACGCACTCAAGAGCTTTTAGGGGATATGGGACTCCTCCACCTTAGAAAATCCAAAGGGGTCGCATTATCAGGAGGTGAAAAACGCCGAGTAGAAATAGCCAGAGCGCTAGCTATTAATCCGTCCTTTATATTCCTAGACGAACCGTTTGCAGGAATCGATCCTATAGCTGTATCTGACATTCAAAAAATCATTAAAAATCTAAAAGAAAAAAACATTGGCATTGTTATCTCAGATCACAATGTAAGAGAAACATTAAGCATCACCGATAGAGCTTACCTCATTCATCAGGGGAAACTATTGCTATCAGGGAGCGCAAAGGAAATAGCAGAGAACCCACTAGCTAAAAAGTTTTATCTAGGTGAAAACTTTAAATTTTAAACCCATGCACCTATCAGTCATTTCCAATGTAATTGCAATGAAAAAGGATATATACACCCTATGATTAAAAAATTTGATGCCTATATCGCAAAAGAAATAATTTATCCGTTTATATTTGGAATGATTGCCTTTACATTAATTTTAATTGGTAGTTCTGTACTTTTTCCTCTTGTCGAAGATGCTATTAAGTATCAAATACCGTTGCCTACAGTTATAAAATTACTGGTTTTTCAAACGCCTGCCATTGTTGTTTTTACATTCCCAATGGCTACGCTATTAGGCACACTAATTGGTTTCGGACGATTAAGTTCAGACGGTGAAATTACAGCATTTAGATCCGCGGGCATAGGAATTTATCGCATCGTTGCACCCGTCATAATAGTTGGTCTCTTAATCAGTTTTGCGACCATTTTATTTAACGAATATGTTGTACCCACCTCAAATTACAAAGCCAAATCATTACTCAAACAACTCCAAAATAAAAATCAGGTTATCGTTAAAAACAATATAAATATCACGGAATATGACAAACAAGGACTCCCTCTTCGAATATTAAATGTTATGAATGCAGAAGACGGCCTTTTAAAGGACATCACTGTCGCCGAATTTGAAAAAGGATGGTTAAGCAGAATTATCAGAGCAAATACAGGTAAATGGTTTGCAACTGGCGGCTGGGTTTTTTACGATGGAATTATGCATAATTTTTCTCATGAAGCTAAAACAAAAGTAAATATGATCAAATTTAAAAAAGAATATATAAATATAAAACTTAACCCATCCCAACTAACGGGTAGAAAAAAATCCACAAAAGAGATGAATGGAATAGAACTTTGGGAAGCAATACAAATAATGAAAAGTACCGGAGCATCTTACACAAAAGATTTAGTCAAATTCCACCTAAAATTTTCGGTCCCATTTGCATCCTTAATATTTTCTATTTTAGGAGCAGGCGTAGGTATTCGTCCCCACAGAAGCTCTTCGGCGATAGGTCTCGGCCTAAGCTTACTCATCATTATCATCTATTATATTCTGTTATCCCTAGGAATGGGACTAGGAGAATCTGAGAAAGTGCCAGCAGTTATAGCAGCTTGGATTCCAAACTTAATCGTCGGCTTATTTGGATTTGGTTTATTAAAAAAGGTAGCCAGCTAAAACCGATATAGAAAAGAACGTTTATCTATGGAAATTACTAAAATAACACAGGCATTCTTAAATAGTTTCACATTAATGGGTATGTTGATACCCGTATATTGCAAATAAATAACAACATCTCAGGAGATAACCGGGAAACGTTTAGACCAATTCCTTAAACTAATCCTTCTCAAGAAACATTCAAAACCGTATACTTTAAATTAAGTTTTATGAGTAAAAATATACTTGTTGTTGATGATGATGAATCTATTTCTTCTATTTTTGAGTTTATTTTGCAACAAGCTGGATTTACAGTAATAACGGCTAAAACAGGTCATGACTGTTTATCTGTATTAAACCAAAATAAAAAAATAGATTTAATTTTTTTAGATGTAAAAATGCCAGGAATATCTGGACTGGATACCTTATGCGAAATTTTAAAGGCTGATGCTAACATGCTAGTAATAATGATGACGGGATTTTCAATTAACGAAGTATTAAAAACAGCTTATGAAAAAGGTGCGTACGGAATCATATATAAACCTTTTGATATTGAAGAGGTCCTCAATATTATTAATAAAATATTCGATATTTCAAAGCCAAAACCAGAAACGAAACAAAACGCATGATTAAACATACAAACTCATTGACTACCTATGCCGACCTACCAGAAATGATTTTGTCTATTTCAAAAACGTTAAGCAGTAGAGTCCATTCCAAAATTGAAATAATTAACAAATATTACTATTGTTTAAACAAAGGCTTTGGTTTGTCAGGAATCAATATCTACCTTTTTGACACAAGTTCTTCGACCATAGATATGTCCTTTCCTGAAAATAATCTATGGACTATTCCTCAAGAAGAACGTGAGTGGTTAATAAAACGAACAAAAGATTTAATCGTTAAAAACAATAACGAACCCTTAGACCATTTTTATATTAAAGATAGAAAAGAAACGTTTTTCACAAATAAAAATACACTAAAAAAAGATACCCAGACCTTTAACTACCCTTGCTCCGACGGGCTATATATTATCCTAGTTTCAGAAGAAGAAACAATTTTAGGTATCGTCTTTATTAATAACTGGAAAAACAAACAACGCCTCGATGATGTCCCTGACTTTAAAAACATGATCAATCTACTGAGACGTTTGACAACAAATATTGTAACCGCACTCGATAATTTTTTAATTCACAAAAAAATAGAAAGTCTTTTGACCGATCAAAAACAACTTAAAAAAAGAATCCAGAAAGACGAGGAAGATTTAAAGCAACGAATTTTAGAGCTTACCGTTTTATATGAAACATCCAACTCATTAGGATATTCCTTAGACTATAATCAAATTGTTAATTTAATAGTAGACGGCCTATACAAAGTCTTAGTCTTCGACGTTTGCTCAATATTTTTGATAGATTTCATTCCGGATGGAGAAATTATTACACGAATTAACCGACCGGTAAGCCAACAATTTTTAGACATTATTCAAGCAAATACCATCTCCGCAATAGTACCGTTCGTAAAAAAAGAAATTGAGCCTAAAAAAATCAAAACCAAACTCGAAACTCGATGTATTACAAATAAACCACTTCCTGAAATTAAAAGCATGAAATCATTTGCAAATGTCCCACTTATTTTCAAGGAAGAAGTAATAGGAATTATAAATATCTGCTCATCAACAAAAAATGCCTTTCAACGCAACGAAATGACGTTTTTACACACAATGGCAAACCAATTATCTTCCCATCTTGGGAGATTAAAAATAATAAAGCGCCTAGAAAAATCAAAAATGGCATCTTTAATAAAAAGTATTCCTGACGGTGTTATCATGATTGACGAAAATCATCAGCTAGAAATAATTAATCCGGCGGCCCTTAACTTATTAGAATTAAATAAAGATCAAAAAGTATCAAACAAACTATTTCTGAGCCGATTTAAAGAAATGGGACTCCAATCTCTTTATGAAGAAGCGTTAAACAGTAAAACATTTCCTATTTTTAAAGAAACCTATTATAAAGATAAAGTGTTATCGTCGAATGTAAATAAAGTTGTAAATGCAGAAAATGAACGTGTAGGAACTGTTTTTATATTTAGAGATGTTACTGAGCTTCAAAAAATAGACCGAATTAAAACGCAGCGTCTCGATGTTATTTCTAAAGTTAATTTAATTATCAAATCGATATCAGATCTAGATAAACTTTTAACCGTTCTAATGGAATTTATTCTGACTATTGCAAACGCAGAAATGGGATCCATTCAATTAAGAAAAGGAAAATCTTATCTAACGAAAGTTCATTCAAACTTTCCAGATAAAATACGTAGAGACTACAAATTTGTTTCTGGAGAAACAGTATCAGAATATGTGACCAGAACGAAAGAATGTTGCTTCATAGAAAATTATCACGAAAATACAAAATTCGTTAAAAATACTAAAATAACCATTGAAGGCTATATTGGAATCCCTATTATGGTAAAACATAATTTGGTTGGAATTATCAATATTGTTCGAAAAAACAATAATCCTCATCCAAAACTTACCCCGGATGACATCGAGACACTTACAACAATCACGTCCTTATCAGGAACAGCTATCCACAACGCCCTGCTATATAAAGAAACGATTAAAAAACAAAAACTAGACCAAGAATTAAAGGTAGCCTATGACATCCAAACAAAACTTCTTCCCGAAAAATTGCCCATAGCAAAAAACATCGAATTCGGCGCTATATCAGTTCCCGCAAGAGAAATCGGTGGCGATTATTATGACTTTTTTGAATTAAAAAATGGGAATATCGGTATCATTATTGCGGATATTGTTGGAAAAGGAATTCCGGCCGGTCTTTTTATGGCAATGTTAAAAAGTATTCTCCATACCAATATTAAAACAATGATATCTCCAAAAAAAGCGATGGAAAAAATCAACAAAATCCTATGTAACGACCCTGTTATCGACAAATTCATGCCAGTATTTTATGGCGTTTTGAATCCAAAAACGCTCACCTTTAAATATTGTAACGCTGGACACGAGCCTGGGCTTATTATTTCAAAAAACAAAACCATAAGCTTAGATACAGATGGTTTTCCACTTGGAGGACTTAAAAACACTGAATATGGAGAAAATGAGCAAAAATTAGTCAACGGTGATTTTTTATTATTATTTACAGACGGGTCCATCGAAGCCAGAAATGCAGCCAGTTCCAGCTACGGACTAAATAGAATGATCCAATTAATACGATCAAATCTACAGTCGACGGCGTTAGAAATAGTTGAATCAATTTATGGAGACGTTAAAAAGTGGACAAGATCTCCTCAAGACGATATTACCTTAGTTGGTCTCAAAATAGATAAACACCTAGAAAAAAATAAAGAAAAAGAAAACCCTATCCAAACAATAGAAAAGAGAGTCTCTAGCAGCAAACAAAATATCAAAGTAATCCGAAAAGAAGTTGAAAAAATAGCAAAACAAATGGGGTTTGAAAGTTCCATTATTTTTAATCTAAAATTAGCGGTCAACGAAGCGCAAGCAAACGTAATTGAACATGCTTATTTTGGAGCCGAAAATGGAGAAATACTGTTTAAATTTATCGTATATAAAGATAGGTTGGTTGTCACAATCAAAGACTACGGCCCTGGAATGGGGCAAAAAACTATAAAAGGAGAAAAACATTTAGAAGAGTTAGAAGGATCTGGTTTAGGCGTATTTCTTATTAAAACAGTAATGGATGAGGTAAACTATAATAGAACCGCCCGAATTGGAACCGAACTCATATTAACAAAATATTTGGAGGAAAAAGACAATGGAAATAATTAAATTCACACTGGCAGAAGATATAATTAAAGTTGAAATTGGTGACGAAATCGACGAAGCCTCAAAAAAATTAACTGGAACTGTTGAACTAGATATAGAAAATCAAAGTCAATTTGTAAACATAATAAACTCTATTTTTGACGACGGAACAGTGAAAGTAATGGTTGATATGGTTAACGTAAGTTATATCGATTCATCAGGTCTTTGGGCATTATTTGAAGGGCACAAAAAAGCAGCACAAAAGAATGGTAAGCTTGTGTTATTGCGTCCAACCAAAGATGTAAAAAGAGTTCTAGATATCACAAAGATGTCCTCTAAAATGAAAATTTTTGAAGATGAGCCTAAAGCCCTTGCTTGTTTAAATGAGTAGTGTCTACAACTAAAAATTTAGTCAGCATACTTACTGACGCTGACTTTATTGAAAAAGCAAAGGTAGACAAAGCGTTAGCCCATTGTGATGACACTGGAATTAGTCTCTTCGACTCATTAATTGACCAAAATGTAATTGAAGAAGAACAACTTCTAACACATCTTTCAAAAGAACTGGATATTCCCTTTGAAAAAATTGATAGAACAACGATAGATTTTAGAGTTGCTTCAATTATTCCAGAGGCTTTTGCCAGAGATAATTTTGTATTACCCTTATTTCAATTAGGGAATATTTTAACGATCGCAATTACAAACCCCTTTGATTTTCATACCATTGAAGAAGTGGAAATGATAACGGGACTCGATGTTAGTCCAATTCTGTCGCTTAAAGAAAGTCTTTCATCTCTATACGAATTTACATATTCTTACCAAGACACTAAAGAACCTGAAGATCCAACGACGATGTCTAGTTTGTTTGAAATGGGTATGAAAATTATGGAGGAACGTTCAGGAGAGGGTGACGACGAGATGGTTGATTTGGCACAAGAAGCGCCTATAGCCAAATTAGTTGATACAATTATCAAACAAGCCATTTCTGAAAAAGCATCGGACATTCATATTGAGCCCGAGGAAACACTTTTAAAAGTAAGGTTCCGCATTGATGGAATCTTAAAAGACGTTATGAATCCTCCGAAAAGCTTAGAATCAGCTATTATCTCTCGTTTAAAAATCTTATCAAATTTAGATATTACAGAAACCAGAAAACCACAAGATGGCCGAATCACGGTTAACATAAAAGACAGAGATATCGATTTTAGAGTATCAACCGTAAGAACCATATCTGGCGAAAAAATGGTTTTAAGAGTACTAGATAAATCAGGAGCATTTGTATCTCTAGAACGAATTGGTCTTACAGAAAATGACTTTCAAATGCTAACGGCTATGATTAGTTCGGCATCAGGAATTTTAATTGTTTGTGGTCCTACAGGATCTGGAAAAACATCATCATTGTATTCTTGTTTATCCAAAATCAATTCTCCAGAAAAAAATATAATTACAATTGAAGACCCTGTTGAATTTAATTTAGCAGGAATTAATCAAATCCCAGTGAACACTAAAATTGGAGTAGATTTTGTAACAGGCTTAAGTGCCATCGTAAGACAAGATCCAGACATCATAATGATTGGAGAAATTCGAGATATCAAAACAGCAGATATTGCCATTCAAGCAGCCTTAACGGGTCACATGGTTTTTTCAACTCTACATACGAGAGACGCCGCTGGAACCATTACCAGACTAATTAACATGGGTGTGCAACCCTTTCTAATTACCAGTTCAGTTGTAGGAATTATAGGACAACGACTCGTTCGAACCATTTGTCCAAACTGTAAAAAAACAACGGACGCAAGTATCTATACAGGCTATAAAAAAACTCAACTCGTAAAATCCCTGGAAGAAATGGTTGAAGGAAAATTAAAATTACACATAGGTGAAGGATGTAAGTTTTGTGATGAAACAGGGTATAAGGGACGAACAGGTATTTTTGAAGTCATGGGTCTAAACGAAGAAGTTAGAGCTCTCATTCTCCAAAAATCGAGTACAGAAATAATTCAAAAAGCAGCATCTAAGGCTGGGATGACAACAATGAAACATGACGGCCTTCAAAAAATATTATCAGGAATTACAACCGTAGATGAAATTGCTCGAGTTATCGATTTATAAAGGAACCAAATGAAAGTCTTTGCTTACTCATACGAAGAATCTCCTGGCCAATATAAAAGGGGAAAGGTAAAAGCCGATAATATAGGTCAAGCAAAGGCATTTTTAAAAAAGAAAAAGATTTTTCCAAAAAGTGTAAAAGAAGAAAAAGATTCATTATTAACACGTCTTTTTGAGGAAAAAACAGTAGAAAACGACGATATTGTCTCGTTTACCCAATTATTTGCAGGGTGTCTTGAAAGTGGATTAACTATTAAAGATTCACTCGCGCTACTTCAAAAACAAGTGGGTTCTAAAATTTTAAAAGATCGACTGTCAGAAGTTATCTCAGACATTGATGCAGGAGGTTCTATTTCGGACTCATTTACAAAACACACTGACATTTTTCCAAAATTCTATCCAATGCTATTAAAAGCAGGCGAGGCCTCTGGAAATATTTCACAAGTTTTAGACTATATTGGCGAATATTTAGAACGAATTAATAATTTAAAAAAAGAATTGGTCGGCGTGTTTATTTACCCAGGAATTGTTGTCGGTGTTGGCATAGGGTTACTTATGGTTATTCTATCGTTTGTCGCCCCAACATTTAAAAGCGTCTTCACTGAATCAGGGGTCAAACTCCCAGGACCTACGATCGCCTTATTTGGAGCCTCCGATTTTTTATTAAAATACAATTATATTTTAATCAGTATTTTGACCGTATTAGGCGTAAGTTATTTTTTCTTCCAACGTACATATAACGGGAAAAAACAGATACACCGGCTTATTCTAAACCTTCCAATTTTTGGGCCCGTACTTCGAGATGTTAGTCTATTACGTTTAATTAAAACCTTTGACGTCCTAGCAAATAATGAAGTTCCAATCACTCTATCTCTTCAAGTCCTTGAAGATAGTACAACGAACTTTGTAATTAAAGACATCATTACAGAAATTAGAAAAGACGTTGCTAGAGGGCTACCCATTTCTGGTCCTTTATTAAAAAATAAAAAGTATATTAGTCCTCTCATTTCATATTCCATATCTATGGGAGAAAAATCTGGAAACCTAGGCCCTACCCTAACTAGAGTAGGTGTATTTATCGACAGAGAAATTGGATTTTCAATGAAAAAATTATCAGCAAAGATTTCACCTATACTTACCTTAGGAATTGGGGGCATGGTTCTATTTATTGCGTTAGCAATTTATCTACCAATATTTGACATGATGGGTAATGTATAAACAAGGATTTACCTTAATGGAAATGCTCATTGTCGTCACCATTATTGGAATTCTTGCTGCAATCGTATTACCTAGGTTCACGGCATCCGCAACACAAAGCAAAAAAAGCGCCCATATCCAAGAAAGAGTAACTATGAACGGTGTAATGGAAATTTTCTATTTTAAGAACGAATCGTACCCAACAGCCATGACTAATGCCGGATGGGTTTCAAATTTAGACGATTATACGGTATATTTTCCAGACAGCGTGCCATCAACGTGTAATCAAAACACTGGATGGGAAATAAGTGGCGGCCGAATTTCAATGACAGGACACAATAACCATGAATAATGAAACAATAAACCATATGACCGAAGAAGAAATAAGACTTGAAAAAATCGAAAAGCTAAAAGAAAAAAATATCAACCCATACGCATATACGTATAAAAAAACACATAATTCAGAATCTATTGCTAAAGAATTTGAATCCATTGAAACCCAAGAAACGTCCGAAAAAAGCATTTCAGTCGCCGGTAGAATTATTGCAAAACGTGGCCACGGGAAAGCATTTTTTGGAAATTTAAAAGACGAACAAGGGTCGGTACAATTTTATTGCAACATTAATATTCTAGGAGAAGAGCCTTACACCGAAATGCTAAACCTAGATGTTGGCGATATTATAGGCGTAACTGGTCATCCATTTCGTACAAAAAGAGGCGAGCTTTCTATAAAAATTAAATCATACGAGCTTCTAACTAAAACAATTCATCCTCTCCCTGAAAAATTTCATGGCCTTCAAGATAAAGAACAACGGTATAGACAACGGTATGTTGATCTTATTGCCAATGACTCAACGATGAAAACCTTTAAAACAAGGTCCCAGGTGGTAAAGTACATTCGACAATATCTGGATAATCTTGATTTTATGGAAGTAGAAACCCCCGTTTTACAGACAATATACGGTGGCGCAGCAGCGCGTCCCTTTTCAACACATCACAATGAGCTTGATCAAAACCTATACTTAAGAATTTCTTTAGAACTCTATCTGAAACGTTTAATAGTTGGTGGATTTGAACGCATCTACGAAATTGGACGGGTATTTAGAAATGAAGGTGTTTCTTACAAACATAATCCAGAATATACGTTATTAGAACTATACCAAGCGTATACTGACTATGAGGATATTATGGAACTGACCGAAAATATTGTTTCGTCTGTAATTTATAAAATCCACGGAACGTATGAAATCGACTACCAAGGAACCACACTCAATTTCAAACCTCCTTTTCAACGCGTGACACTTAATGACGCGCTTGAAAATCATGCCGGTGTAAATTTAAACACAGATCTAAACACTCTAAAAAAGAAAGCAAACGCACTGGGATTAGATGTAAATACCGATACGAAAAAAGGACAACTTCTTAATTTTATATATGACAAAGAAGTTGAACATCACCTCATCCAACCGACATTTATAATGGATTACCCTTGGGAAACATCGCCTCTCGCTAAACGAAAACGTGATGACAACCAATTAGTGGAGCGATTCGAACTTATTATCCACAAAATGGAAGTAGCAAACGCATTTTCTGAATTAAATGACCCAATAGAACAACACGCTCGTTTTGTTGACCAAATTGAAGCAAAAAAATCAGGAGATGATGAAGCTCATGAAATGGATGAGGACTATGTCACAGCCCTAAAATACGGAATGCCTCCAACAGGTGGCCTCGGTATAGGTATTGATCGAGTCGTTATGTTAGCAACCAACGAAGCCTCTATTAGAGACGTTCTTTGCTTTCCTCATATGAAAACAAAATAAATCCGAATCCAAGGGTAATTTAAAAAGTTTCAGTTTCATTTTGCATCAACCGTAGCATCATTGGAGATGTAAGAGTCGTACAAAATTTAAAATGTAATTTGTTGGAATTGCCCTGTCGACGAGGCAAAATTATTCAGATATAATTTTTACTAATTCGTATGACAAAACAAATCAGATTTTTAATACTATTCATAATCTTAGGCCTCGCTGGATGGACTTGGATGACAAATCCAATTCGACTAGGATTAGACCTTCAAGGTGGAAGTAGACTTATTCTCGAGGCAAAAGATACGGAAGATCATAAAGTAACCGAAGACAATGTTCTTGGCGTACTTGCTGTTATCCGTAACCGAATCGATAAGCTTGGTGTTTCTGAACCAATTATCCGCACCAAAGGCCGAAATCAAATTGTTGTTGAACTTCCTGGAATCAAAGATCCGGATCGTGCCATTCGTTTAATTGGAGAAACAGCTCTCCTAGAGTTCATTGAAGCTGAGTGGGCCCCAGAGAGAGTAAATGAACTATCAAAAGAAGAATTTATTACTTTATTTGGAACAGAAGCAACTGTCGAAAAATTCGAAATTAAAGATGATAACGGAACAATAACATCTAAACGAACAATTATTCTCAAAACCACAGCGTTAACTGGAAAAGATCTTAAATTTGCTGGTCCTAATAGCAGCCAATATGGAGACCCAATAGTTGACATCGAATTTAACGCCGAAGGAGCAAAAGGGTTCCAAAACGTTACATCTAGAAGTGTTGGAAAACCACTCGCTATTGTATTAGACGGGAATATTATTTCGGCGCCAAATGTTAACGAACCAATTTCTGGTGGTCGTGCACAAATATCTGGTGGATTTTCTTTAATTGAAATGAAAGATCTTGTTATTAAATTAAACGCAGGCGCATTGCCTGTTCCTGTAGAGATTATATCTAATAAAACGGTAGGTCCTACATTAGGTAAAAATTCGATCGAAAAAAGTAAAAAAGCTGGTATTATAGGGTTTAGTTTAGTTTGCGTATTTATGCTAATCATGTATAAAGTCCCAGGTATTGTCGCATGCGCTGCTCTCATTATTTATTTATTCCTTTCTCTTACCTGCTTAAAACTATTCCAAGCAACGCTAACCTTACCCGGTATCGCAGGTCTAATATTAACTATTGGTATGGCCGTCGATGCGAACGTAATTATTTTCGAACGAATCAAAGAAGAAAAAAGAACTGGCCAAAGCCTTGCTAGCGCGATTAACCAAGGATTTTCTCAAGCATTTGTAACAATTTTGGATGCAAATATAACGACATTAATGGCAGCGGGTGTCTTATTTGGGTTAGGTACGGGGTCTATTAAAGGATTTGCTTTTACCTTAAGTATTGGTATTTTGGTGAGTATGTTGACCGCAATCTTTGTAACACGTTTATTTTTAGAGAGTATCATCAAGTTTAGTCTTCCTCGGAAAGGAAATTTATTTAAGGCATGAACCAAGAAAACACACCAAAACCTATTATAAAACTGAAAATCATTGAGAAAAAAAATCTTTGGATTTTATTATCAACATGTGTAATCTTAGTTGGGTTTTTGCTTATGGCATTTAAAGGACTTCAACAAAAACCATATCTAAATTTTGGAATAGACTTTATTGGCGGAACAACAATGATTCTGAAATTAGACGAAATGGAAAAAGAAATAACCGCATCACCTGATAACGAAGCATCTATTCACGATGCATACAGTAATAAAATTCGACGTGCATTAAAAGATAAAAACCTTGAAAAAAGTACAATCCAATTTACACAGGATAATGAAGTTATAATCAAAACACTGGAACTAACTTCTGATAAAAACTTAGATATTCGAAACCATTTAAAAACAGAAATTGGTAATTTTCAAGTTCTTGAAATAGATTTCATTGGCCCTACAATAGGAAATGAACTGAGACGAACATCTATATGGATAATTATAATTGTCAGCATATCATTATTAATTTACATCTCATGGCGATTTGAATATTATTTTGGTATTGCCGCTTTATTTGCATTACTTCACGATGCCCTCATTACCATTTCTATGGCATCTGTATTTAATATAGAAATTAACACCGCATTTGTTGCCGCATTATTAACAATATTGGGCTACTCCATAAACGATACCATTGTTATATTTGATAGAATTCGAGAAAACCTAAGCAAATTTAAAAAACACTACACACTTCCATTTATCAGTAATTTAGCGATTTCTCAAACAATTGCTAGAACAATTAATACATCTATAACAACATTAGCCGTTATTTTTTGCTTAATCATTTTCGGTGGGACAACAATCAAAACATTTTGTGTCGTTTTACTAATAGGTATTATTGCAGGAACATATTCCTCGGTATTTATCGCAGCCCCTCTTCTTACAATTTTTCAAAAGAAAAATAATAACTAAAAAAATATCCTCCATTAAATGATATTTTTCTAACCATAAAAGTTAAACTATTTGAAAACAACCAAGTTCTATAGTCACTAATAGTTTTAACGAGACGTTCAGAAACGAATAACCCACAAACTTATTTAAATTTACAAACGAATCGTCTAGTGTTTTGACACCCTAATAATTTGTTCAAACACATCGTACTGACGAGACCTATCATTTGGAGTTACGAGCCCTTTCTTCCGAGCACTTAATCTCGTAAAGACATGTAAATCAGATTCAACCATCGAAAGCATCGGTTTCCTTCCGTCATGTAACAGAATCCCCTCATAAAGCAATAATGCGCTTTGAGGGTCAACAACCGGATCGTTCGTCGCCTGAAATATCTGACAGGTTGTTTGTTCTGGGAAAGCAATATCTTGTTCCAACTTATTCCGAACCAATTTAATCAAAATCGCCAATTCACGCATCGCTTCTTTTGGGTTAATAGAGTACCAATATTTTTTATGCTCATCCGAAAAATTTTCATTTTTAATATCGCTTACAAATGGATATATATAGGGAACTATAGTTAATAATTTTTTTCGTGGAACTACCAAGGAGTCGACGAAAGTCACAGAATTAGGTGGCTCTGAAAATATATTTCGAGAAAGCAACTCTAAAACAAGAGTTCCTCCAGTAGAAGCCCCCACGATATTTATAGAACTAAACCCAAGAGAAACCAACTCATTATATTCAGTAACAATAGGTTCCGCCCATTCCTTCCAAGAACTTTTTCTAAACGCATCCAAACTGCGTCCATGCCCTCCTAATAATACCGACGAAACATAAACCCCTTTCAAGGGTGTTACCCCACGACCATCTGCATAATCAGAAAACTCTAACCACTCAAACGTAGACGCCGTGTATCCATGAACAACAATGATTACAGGTGTATCCACATCAACCCCATGCCGTTTAGAAACCAAATAAGAAGAATCCATGAAAGAAATATCCCGAGTTTTCGGATCCCCCATTCCGCCAGGACTATAAGTCAGTTGTTTTGAGCAACCAAAAAGAAAAAAAACCATCCCACAAGTAAATATTAAATATAACCTTACCCGCACAAATATATCTCCACTACAAAAATAAATAAGGAAAAGCAAAAAAAAATACAAATATCCCGTTCACCTAAACATACCTATTCTCAGATGTCGTATGCCATAAATATCCCGTTCAACTAAATCAACTAAAAATACCTGTTTTCAGATTTCG
>JABIQV010000076.1 GCA_018699495.1 bacterium
CGATACGCGACTCGGGTTTTACAGATTTCTTCTATTTTATCTCGAAGACTCTGTCCATCTGGGCTGAAACAAACGACCTCAGTTTAGATTGTTTTTCTTCCCAAAAAATCGAGCATCATACCCATTGCGCCGACATTTATTATGAAATCCATAACGAAATCAAAGCGCATAAAAATCGATTTCTTATTACCTTGCTGCTCTGTGCTCGATCCAATTGGATCGACTGTGCAGAACCATCTGTGACTCCTTTTCTTAATCAATTCTCGTCTGAAATAAATGAATTCGTTGATAGCGACGACCAGTTATCATATTTCAAAAACGACCATAAATTTTTTCATTATCGCCAATTCGATTCCTTTTTAAAGAAAAAAAAACAAACAATATTATACGAATCCGATAATTGCGGCGAATTCTTTTTTGATCTCATGCTTATCGAATACCTACTTGAAAACGGGCATACCGTTCTTTTATCAGTCAAAGAAACACCATTTCTAAATGACGTAACACTCGATGATTTAACGCATATTTTAAAAACATACTCCTTTAAGATTCTAAACCGATATTTGGATTCAAAACAATTAAAGATCATTAATTCGGGGTCAGGGGTTGCTGGTAAGTATGTGTACGATGTAAGTAAAGATTACAAAAAATCCGTAAAGGACGCTGATATTCACATACTAAAAGGGCAAGGACACTTTCAAACGATGCCTATGGGACAAAAAATACTAAATTCATTTTCTCCGTTTCAATACAAACGCCCAATTCTCTATATTATGGGCATAAAGGCAGATATTATTGATTTTAGTCTTCAATCGGTATTCAAAAATAGCCCAAAACGACAGTCTATGTTTTTATACTTTTATGATCCTAAAAATCCGTTAACACATCCGTCGTAAACGATACGTTTAGTCGACGACTATTTAGAATTATGTTCAGGAAACAACTATAGAATTGTCCTTATCGACCATAATTCGACGTTTCTCATTACGAGACATGTTTTTATTTAATTTAAACAGCAATCAAATTGAATAGAAATATCTCCAAATTGCATTTTATATAAACTGCTATTTTGTTTTCTAAAGAGTTTCGTTTCCGGATTCGAATTTGTTATTAATGTTTTTAATTGTTCTTCAGTCATAATATCCTCCGCTTTGTTATGTTAATTTTGGTTACAATTAAAGGTATGCCTGCTATGTAACCAAATAAAACATCGATAAAATTTGATGGAAAAAATAAGAGTTGAAGAGTAAAATAGATTTGCTATGACTAAATTAAAGAAAAACATATGGTTCACTATGGCTTCTATTATTGCAGGACTTGTTCTTGGTTTTTTTGTGTGGATGAACGCAATTCAAAACGATTTTAGAACTCTTAAAAACGGCTGCAATTTTGCATGGACCCAACTTGAAAATGAAATCAAGCACCAATCCTCCTACTTTCCAGATATTATTCGACAATTTCCTGAAAACATAAAACGAGATAATATGAAAACATTTCATACTATTTATTCTCAAATATCATCTAGCCAAACTCTAAACGAAGTTACCGATTCTTACCAAAACCTTTACTCTTTTCTCGAAGACATTGCGCCTTCATCGGATTTTAACAACGCTAATTTTTTGACACTAAATTTGAGAATTAAAGACGAAGCAGGCCTTTTTAACCAGCATGTTTCTCTATACAATTCTCAACTTTCTGTTTTCCCAAAACACAAAGTTGCTAAATATTTTAATTTAACCCAGCTCTCAAAATTCAATATATAAAGGAATAATTATGAAAATAGGATTTATAGGATTTGGAAAAATGGCTCAAGCAATATGGCTTGGGATTGTTTCATCTAAACTTCTCACAACTGATAACGCTTTTTTTTATGACGTTAATCAAGAAAACACGGCCTTTGTTAAATCAAAATTTGATTTGGAATCATTAGATTTATTGCCATTACTTGACCACTGCGATTATGTCTTTATCTGCGTAAAACCTCAAAACATTGACGCTTTAATTAATCAAATTAAACATTCTAATGCACTAAAAAACACCTGTTTCGTATCCATTTTGGCTGGAATTCCTATTTCAACATTTAAAAATGGACTTGGTCCAATCGATATTATCCGAATCATGCCAAATACACCGGCAATGGTAAATGAAGGCATGTCCGTTTTATGTACGGAACACTTGGTTCGCCCAGAAAAGGCTAAATTTATTGAAAACGTTTTCAAATCTTTTGGCAAAGTAGAAATACTTCCAGAAGACTTAATCGATATCGTAACGGCAATAAGTGGTAGTGGTCCTGCTTTCTTTTATAAAATTTGCCAAGATATAGTTGAAATGGGTGTAAAAAAAGGACTTAAAAAATCAACAGCCATTCGACTAGCGGCTCAAACAATGAAAGGAGCTGCTGAAATGCTTCTTTCGGGGAACCTTAGTCAAGCAAACGAACCCGCTGATCCCGTTCAATTAATCAAGCAAGTCACCTCCCCCGGTGGGACGACTTTAGCAGGATTAAATGCGTACATTGATATGAATACAAGCGACGGCATTCAAAAAACAATTGAAGGGGCGTATAACCGGTCTATTGAATTAAAAACTAAAGGAACCTGAAAAATGAACGTACTTATTTATCAACTAATACATTCTATATTCAAACTTGTTTATTTTGCACTATGGGCAAGAATTATTATCTCCTGGCTCCCACACGATCGTTATAATCAAATTATAGCCATGTTATATAAAATAACAGATCCGATTCTTAAACCCTTTCAAGATATTATTCCTCCTGAAAAACTTGGTGGATTTGATGTCAGCATAATTTTTGTATTTTTAGCACTTTATGTTTTGGAAAGATTTACAATTTTTATTCTATTTTAATTTAGCTTAAAAAAGTGACTCACTTATTGTCTTCTTATTTAAGACCATCCAACGATGATAGTCTTCTTTATTTAAAAATTATTCCTCATTCTAAAGAGAATGAAATTGTTGGAATAGTAGGCGATCGTCTTAAGCTTAAAATTGCAGCTGCACCAGAAAAAAATAAAGCGAATAAAGAGCTTTGTAAGTTTTTGGATTCACTTCTGGATTTAGAGTCTTCTCGCCTGAATGTAATAAAAGGACATACATCTTGTATGAAAACGGTTTTGATAAAAAACTGCCATGCAAAAAATATTGAACTAATAATTGAGACTAAGTTACTTGTGAACCAACCTACTTTATTTTAACTATAAACACAAAATAGATTCGCAAATGTTTCTGCAAACCAGTGATACATCTTTCATTAAAACGTTAATATGTAGACTAACTAGTATCCACTTGAAAAATAGTCTGAAAAATTTTAGTGCCTGAGTTTATAGTATCCAGTTTCGTTTGCTTTATTTACAACTATCCAATTTATAATTCTCGATTGAGTTAACCTTATCGAATTCTTGCCTTCAAAAGAATTGTGCTCACAGAAATTATTTTTAACGAATAATGATAAAACCGTTAAAACTATTGTAAAAGTAAAACTATAAAAAGATAGACTTATTATTATGATTAAAAAAAAAGCCCTCACATTTTAAAGTGAGGGCTTTTCCGATTCATTTGCTATAAATTTTTATAACAACTTTTTATCTATTTTAGTCCTTTGTTTAGAAGAGCCGCTTAGTCTATGCTCAAATTTTCAAGAACATGGAAAGTAACAACTCCACCACCCAATTCAATCATTACATGGCTTCCATTTACAGCCTCTGCAATTGTATCTAAATCCATATCTCCATCAAAATCATTCGGTAACACTAATGTGATTAACGTTGGAGTATCATCAGAGCTTTGTACTGGATAAATTTCAGTTATTACGTCTTTAGATTCTCCAGCCGTTGCTTCCATTGCCTCTGGGACAGATAAGGGGTCTTTGGATTCGACCTCTAATCTTCCTAAAAGCGCAGTATAATTTGCTAAGTCTTCAGCTAACTGGCTAGGGTTACCGTCTCCATCCATAGGATAATCTGAGGGAAAAAGAAAAACATCAACATCAGTTGATGTTACAGACTCAGAAAACGGTGCATCATGAGGAACAGCTCCAAAATCATCGATAGTTGTATTTCCATCGTATTCATCATCCCAAGGCATAACTTGGTCAACGACAATAGAATCATAGGTAGTCACTTTAACAGAACTGTCTTTTGACAATGTGACGTCAACTCTCCAATCACCTGCTGGAAGTCCATTTGGATATTTAGTTTGCAAACTCTCATCATCAGACGACATCCATGGTTCAACAGTTAATTCATAAGTCGAACCGGAATTTGAATCAGCATACACCCATTCTTGAACATGAAAATCAGGAGTTCCACTTTTATTTGAAGCCAACGTAAACCTAATTTCATAAAGTCCATCAATACCTTGGTTTACCCAAAAGTTTTGAAAACTTACTTTAAGTCGTGCAACACTGTCTTGGTTTTTAATAATATCCAAATTCAATTCATCGAGATACTCATAATTACCTTTAGACGGAACTTCTCTCTCAGATTGAGAAAGCTGCCATGTATCTCCCTGATTTGGGAAAATAATTTTTACGAAATCACCCGCAGTTGTAGATGTTACAGATTGAATAACAAGTTGCATCTCTTCAACACCATCAAATACTGACGGTTCTATAACTGTTCGATTGTCTACATCTTTCGTTCCTGCAGACCAAACTCCAAACCCTATATGAGTAAGTTCTACAAGTTCAGTTTCAGGGTTTTCCGCATCAACTAGAAGAACTTTTACACCGTCCTCTCCATCAAATGCAACGTTATTAGACCCGTTCCATTCTTGAATAGTTGCCGACACATAAATTCCTTCGTTCGGACTATAGCCCTTTGCCGCATCCTCAATTTTCTCAATCCCTACAAATCCAACTTTAAACTCTTGCACATTCATGCTGCCAGATTCTCCAGGTACCTTCAACTCAAAATCCAATTCTCTTGTTGCTCCATTATGTCTGTCGAACCCTTCCGATCTTTCTTCTTCCATGAAGCCTTCTGAATTAATTGAAATTATATAGTCACCAACTTGAGGAATGGTTATCGTATAATCTCCATTTTCATCGGTTACAGCGGTAAAACTAAAATCGTCTTCATTCGCCGGAGTAAATACAACGTCTATCCCTGGCAATGAAATTCCGTCAAACTCAACGTTTCCGTAAACGTCAACACTCGGAAGAACTGCAACTAACTCATCATTAGAAATATTATCAACTTTAAGCGTAAACTGTTCACCCGCAGTCCAACCATTATTATCCCAATTATTTTTGCTTAAGTTTTGGTTATCAAATGTCTGAGTAACAAACCCATCCATCATAATACTACCGTCATAAGACCCATCTTTAGGAATATATAAGCCTTGAATTCGTCCCTCTTCCCTAGAATTTCTAGAGACAACAACGTCTACATCATTTTTATCAGAAACAGTTAAGGTTGCACCTTCAATTCCATATGAATTGTTATTAAATTTCATTTCAACAATTATTTCAGACAATTCAAACCCGTCATACTGTACCAATATGGTTTCTGATGTGTTTCCCCAAGGAACATAAACAACATCAGAAAAATTACCTGGATCCAGTTTTATAGAATTTAGGTCGTACGAGTCATACCGGAATGTCCAATCTGTTTTCCCAGTATTAGATGCCTTTGTAACAGTTAAGTTCATTTCACCGTCAAAAGCTGGAACATTTTCTATTGTAAACGCCCCTTCACTATCTGTAGTTCCTGAAGCAGATAAATCTGTGCCAACAAAAGATAGAGTGACCTGAGCATTTTTGACATTGTCTTCATTTGCACCGTCGGCGCCTACTTTTCCTTTAACTAACGGAAAATATGACCCCAAATAACTCGTTGCTTTTACTTTAATTCCATTCTCTGTTGTATAACCTTTTAAGTTACTATCATATGAATGCCAATTACGGTCATCGCCTGAACTAGGATTGTTCTCAATCCATGCAACAAGGGTTTTTGTTTTGATATTATCACCTGATATTACAAGTTCGAAGTCACCCTCGGCTTCTGGAAATGTTAATGTAAATTCTCCTGTTTTCTCAGTATTATTTCCGTCATATGTAACTGTCTCAGCTACGAGTGTCTTAGCGCCGTCTTCTACTTTACTTAAAGTAACAGTTGCTCCGCCTACTCCAACATCGTCATTACCGACTTTTGCATACACTTTTGATTCAATTTTCAGCCCTTGAGTTCTAAGCCAAACATCCATTGAATTATTGTAACCACCTGAATACTGATCTTGTGGCCAATACTCATACCACTCGTTTGCAACCGTAACCGAATCACTATTTAAAACTTTAATTCGATACCCACCATTTAACATAGGAACGTCAACAGTAAATTCACCGGTACTAGTCGAAACGGGGTAAAAAACAGAATTATCATTTACAAAATAAATTTCTAATTTAATAGGGTCAGTATAAAGTTGATTGTAATCCTGACCATCAATCCTTAATTTACCCTGGATTTTTCCCATTGGAACACTTGTCAAATCGTTTGCATCTAAGTCTTTATTAATCATGACTATCCAGTCATGTCCATTATTTGACCACCAATCCCAAGAATTATAATAGTCTTTATTTCCATCATTTTGACTATTATCGGGTCCTTGAATAGTCACGTTCTCCTCGATTGAAGGAGTCACATCCCACGATCCATTTTCACCTTGAAGATAGACCTGAAACAAATAATCGCCACTTTCTGGAAGGTCTAGTCCAAACCATCCATCTTTATTGGCAGTTGTTTCAAATATAGCTCCATTAGCTGGATTATTAAACGTTATTCTTGAACCACTTGCAGGAGAATCCCATCCACCAGCATTGATTCTAATTTCGTTCTCAATCCATATGCTATTGCTATCTATATGGTCAAATGCCTGCGAGATATCTCCAAACTGATCCTTTGATATGTAGACTATCTCAGCGTCTGGAAGGTCAGTTAAATTGTCCATAGGAAC
>JABIQV010000077.1 GCA_018699495.1 bacterium
CATGGTGTGCCTATGGTTCCTTTCTACACATATTATTCTATGTTCGGATTTCAACGTATTGGAGACCAAATGTGGCTTGCAGGTGATATAAGAGCAAAAGGATTCTTATTAGGTGGAACAGCAGGACGAACCACTCTTAACGGAGAAGGTTTACAGCATCAAGATGGGCATAGTCATTTAATTGCCAGCACTATACCTAATTTAATAACCTACGATCCATCATTTAGGTACGAAATTGCAGTCATCATTCAAGACGGTCTAAGGCGTATGTATGGTGAAGGCGAAGAAATTTTTTATTATATAACTATTGGTAATGAAAATTATGTTATGCCTGAAATGCCAAAAGGCTGTGAAGAAGGTATTTTGAAAGGACTCTATAAGTTTAAACCTAGCGAGTCAAAATCTAAAATAAAAGCACATCTTTTTGGGAGTGGCTCGATTATTAATGAAGCGTTAAAAGCACAAAAAATTCTTGAAAACGATTATGGTGTTTCTGTAGATGTTTGGAGTGCTACAAACTACAAACAACTTCGAACAGATGCATTAAATGCTCAACGTTGGAATTTATTAAACCCTGATAAAAAGAAAAAAACGTCTTATGTAGAAGATATTCTTAAAAAGGAAAAAGGCGTATTTGTTGCAGTTTCTGACAACATGAAAATTATTCCTCATCAAATTTTCTCATGGGTTCCAGGCGGCTTAACGACATTAGGTACCGACGGTTTCGGACGAAGTGAGACTCGAGAAAAATTAAGACGATTTTTCGAAGTGGACGCGGAAATTACTGTTTTGACAACCTTAACAGCATTAGTTGAAAAGGGTGAACTTAATAAGGATATATTAAAAAAAGCAATTAAGGATCTTAATATTGATGCTGATAAAGCATATCCAATATTGGTCTAGAAAACTAATAAGAAGGTGAATTATGGACATTAAAATTCCATTTCTAGGTGACGGTATCGATTCTGCAATTGTTCTTTCAGTGAACGTAGCAGTTGGTGACAACGTAGACTTAGATCAAACAATAATTGAATTAGAAACAGACAAAGCGGTAGCTCCGGTTCCGACCACTGCTTCAGGAAAAATTCAGACAATAACGGTTAAAGAAGGCGATGTTGTATCTCAAGGGTCAACGGTTGCTACTCTTGAAGGAAATAGTGTTTCTGCTTCTTCAAATAAAGAGAATGACGAAACAACATCGGCTCCGGCTCCGGTTTCGCCTACCCAACAAGTTAGTACTCCATTGCAATCTGTTCAAGCTCCAGCGAGTTACTCATCGGAAGCTTACCAAGCAACCAATGGACAGGCTGCGTCAACGTCTCCTTGGATTCGATATATAACAGACACATTGGGATTAGATTTAGGTAGAATTAATGGAACGGGTCGCTCTGGACGAATAACTATCGAAGACGTTAAAAAATATGTTAATTTTTTACAAACATCTACTTTCCAAGCCAACGTGCAAGAAACGAATGTTTCTATAGACACCAAACCAGTTAAAAAAGATATTGATTTTTCTAAATGGGGCGATGTTGAAATCACACCGATTTCTTCTCTCAGACAGAAAATTTCAGACAATTTAGTAGATTCTTGGAATTCAATTCCTCATGTTACTCAGTTTGATGAAGCTAACATTTCTGAATTAATGACACTTCGTAAGAAGTATGTAGATAAATACAAGAAAAAAGGTGTACGCCTTACAGTTACTGTTCTTATGATGAAAGCAGCTGTTGAAACACTTAAAAAGTTTCCTCTTTTTAATTCTAGTATCCAATCTGGACAATTAATTACTAAAAAATATTTTAATATTGGAATTGCTGTCGATACAGAACGAGGTCTTCTTGTTCCTGTAATAAAAGACGTTGATAAAAAATCTTTATTTCAACTATCTGAAGAATTAGCTGAAGTTGCTGAGAAGGCAAAAAACAGACGCTTAACTCTCGATGACATGCAAGGTGGAACATTTACAATTTCTAATTTAGGAGGACTTGGAGTTGGTCAGTTTACTCCGATTGTAAATCAACCAGAGGTTGCTATTTTGGGTCTATCAAAGGGAAACAAAAAATTATACCTAGACGGTTCTAATCTTCTTGAAGCAGATATGCTACCTCTTTCTCTATCGTACGATCACCGTGTGATTGACGGTGCAGATGGAGCTAGATTTATGAGAACATTTATTAGCGAACTGGAAAATTTTAACGAAAAAGCTTTGAAAGCCGTTAAATAAAGGAGACAACATGAAACCAATCGAAACTGAAGTAGTTGTTTTAGGAGCTGGGCCTGGTGGTTATGCTGCCGCCTTTTACGCTGCTGAACAAGGTAAAAAAGTAATATTAATAGAAAAAGAAGATCTTGGCGGTGCTTGTTTAAATAGAGGATGCATCCCTTCCAAATCATTATTATATGCAACGAAAGTTATGGAAGAAGCTGCTCATTCTACGATTAGAGGTATTTATTTTGAAAAACCAAAAATAAACTTAGATGAGTTACGTGACTGGAAAAATGGAATTATTAAAAAGCTACAATCAGGAATCGCTCACTTAGCAAAACAACGTAACGTTGAAATTATAAAAGGAAAAGCATTTTTCGAAGATAATGAAACATTACGAGTTGAAACTAAAGACGGTCAAAAATTTATTAAATTTGGAAGTGCTATTGTGGCTGTAGGATCAAAACCTGCGTTACCAGCAGCATTTGATCTTGGAAATAAACGAATTATGACGTCTACTGAAGCCCTTCAAATTGATGATATTCCTAAAGACCTACTTGTTTTAGGTGGCGGATACATCGGAATGGAATTAGGTAGTGTTTATGCTGGATTAGGTAGTGACGTTACAATGGTAGAAGCGCTACCAAGCTTATTAGCAACTGCTGATTCTGACTTAGTTCGCCCTGTAATAAAAATGGCTAAAAAACAATTTAAGGAAATCAAACTTAATACCAAGGTCACAAAAATGGCATCATCAGGCAAAAAGATAAAAGTATCTTTGCTCGATGACAAAGGCGAAAGTTCAACTCAATCATTTGATAAAGTATTGGTGTCTATTGGTCGAGCGTCAAATAGCTTTGATCTAGGAATAGATAATACTGATATTAATTTAGACGACAAAGGGTTCTTCATTGTAGATAAAAATCAACGTACAAGCGTTGCAAATGTTTATGCAATCGGTGATATTGCAGGAGGATTGCTACTTGCTCATAAAGCCTCTAAAGAAGCCAAAATTGCTGTAGAAACAATTATTGGTCAACCATCTACAAATGAAAACTTAAATATTCCTGCTGTAGTTTTCACTCACCCTGAAATTGCTTGGACGGGTCTCACAGAAACGGATGCTAAAGAAAAAGGTATCAAAGTAGATGTGTCTAAATTTCCTTGGGCTGCTAGTGGACGCGCGTTATCTATGGATAAAACAGACGGAATGACAAAACTTATTATTGATCCGTCTTCAAAACGAATTCTAGGAATCGGAATTGTTGGAGAAAATGCAGGAGACCTTATTAGTGAAGGCGTTCTTGCTATTGATACAGAATGTACAGTAAATGACTTAGCATTAACAATACATCCTCATCCAACTCTTTCTGAAACCTTGATGGAAAGTGCTGAGCTATATTTAGGTCACTCAAGTCATGCAATCTCTAACAAGAAAAAATGAAGCTGGGGAAACAACTAAAAAAGAACCGACTTGTTTATGGTGTTTACGGACTCTTTTGTTTCGGTCTGTTTCATTTTTTAAGCTATTTTTTTGATTTATATGCCAGCCTTCCATCGTATGGTCGGTTGGCATTCGCGTTCATTATTAGCTTATCGGCGGTGGTTCTAATTCTTAGGCTGCAACAAAAGAATATTATAAGGGAACGACAATTATTAAAGGACGAACGTACTCGAATCATAAAGGAACAAAATAAAGTCATTAACACTGAATCTCAACTTAAAAAAGACGATGAACATATTATTAACTCTAAATTGACAGCAGCCAACCTGAATGAAAATGCGCTTATTTTTTCTACGTTTAATACGTATCTTATCCCAAGAATAAAATACGAGAATGAACTGAGTTCTCAACATACCCAACAGCTACCTACTTTAAAAAATATTAAAATATTGAGACCTACACTTCAAAAATCTACTTACCAACCTGTTGTTAATTACAAACTTTCTAAAACCGTGTCGGAAGTTATTAAATTTCCTCCCCAATTTATAAATTTTAACTAACATGCCGGGCTCGTTTTCTGTAATTTCACATTTAAAAGAACTTCGTTACCGAGTCTTTATTTCTGGAATTTATATATTAATTGGGTTCATTGTAGCTCTTTATTTTTTTAACAATATTATCGACGCACTATCCGTTCCTTTTCATTCGTTTCCAGAATTCAATAAATTTTATGTTACTTCGATTTTTGAGGGATTTGCTACTAAGTTAAAACTTTCTTTTATTATCGGTGCTATTTTGGCTTTTCCTGTTATCATTTACCAGGCCTTACGATTTATTTTTCCAGGACTCATAGGAAAAGAAAAAAAACTTATCGCTATTTGTGTATTTGTCAGTGTCTTGCTTTCAGCGTTTGCTTTCTACTTTGGATATTTTGTATTTATGCCCTACTCCATTCAATTTTTGATGAGTAAAACGTATTTACCCGATAATGTCAGTATAATTCTAAATTATAATAAAAATATTTTTTATATTATTAACTTTCTCTTTTATTCGTTAATCGTGTTTCAATTTCCAATTATTTTGGAGTGTTTATTGTATCTTAACCTTGTCAAAAGAAAAGCGCTTATTAAGGCAAGTAGATATGTAATTGTTAGTATTTTTGTTGTATCGGCGTTTGTAACGCCTCCTGACATTATTTCTCAGGTTGGAATCTCGATCCCTTTAATATGTCTTTATTTTCTTACAATACTAGTCGCTAAAATATTTGGATTTGGAGAAGACAATGTTTGATTTTGGAATGTCCGAATTTTTTGTAATTATTTTTGTTACTATTATTGTTATTAAACCGGCAAGTTACCCAGAGTTATTGAGAAAACTCGGTAGTATGTATGGGTATTTAATTCGCCTATATCATCGGTTTTTGAATGAGCTATCTAGTATGACTGAATTTGAAGATACTAATAAAACAAATACACCTCCATTCTTAACGAAATCTCACAAATCAAACAATAAAGACCTAAAAAAATAAATTCTATTTATACTAATTTTGTAAATAAGTACGCTTAATTTATTGAGCTATAGTTTGTAACACTAGGTACATTTTTTAACCTCTACCGTCTTCAGAATAAGACATTTCGATCCATTTTTTTTGTTTACGTTTCATAAAACCAATATATTTTATAATTAATTGTAAAAGAACTAAAAAATTCTATACAAAACGGAACAAATATACGTTCATGTATTTAGATGTAATTCGTGGTAAACTAACGATTCTTTTTAAATGCTTTTACTGCTAAAAAGAATCGTTAAATTTGAAAATGGAGAGTACATCATGTTTGGACACACAGAACTTATTATCATAGCTGTAATTATTCTTATTTTATTTGGATCCGCAGCTATTCCTAAATTCTTTAAATCACTAGGACAAGCAAAGTCAGAATTTGAAAAAGGTGTTAAGGAATCTAAAACCGACGAAGAAAAACCAACTGAATTAAGCTAGGTTTTAAAAATTATTTCTAGCGTTTCTTCATAGACTAACTATTAGTACTCGTAGAGCTATCTTATCCTTTTTAATAACTACAATGGACGAGATCTAAAGATTTACTATATTTTCTAGTATTGATAGGGCCGTTTCAATAACCGTTTTATTTTCGGACATAAATACTGGACGGCTGCTTTTAGGAGTAAATATCTTAATCGTTCGTGATTGATTTCCAATATTATCTGAAAGGTTTGCAACAATCATATCTAAGCTCTTAGACTTTAATTTTTCGATAGCAGACTGATCTAAGTTTTCGTCTTCCAAACAAAATCCAATTACCTTTTTTGGAAATCCAGACTTTAGTTTAAGTGATGCAACGGATTTTAATATATCTTCTGTTCCAACTAAATCTAAAGATATGTTAGTTGATCGTTTAATTTTTGTTCGCTGAAAATCAGCTACCGTGTAATCCGAAACAGCGGCTGCCATAATCAATACGTCGCCATTAGTAACCTCTTTTAACACACTATCTCTCATTTCTGAACTACTCATTACTTCTGTTATCCTATAATCAGTCGGTTGCTCATCCTTAGTCGTAATTAAGTGGACGTCAGCTCCATACAAACAGGCAATATCAGCAATACATTTACCAAGCCTTCCTGTTGATGCATTTGAGATATGTCGCACATTATCTATGGCCTCGATTGTACCACCAGCAGTTACAACAATTTTTTTTGCCTTTAGTTGTTTAAGCACAATTTTATTTTTACTTAATGCTTCAATGCACGTTTCCACCATAGCCAGTGGGGCCATTCGTCCATTCCCTTTGTCACCACATGCGAGGTCTCCCTCTGTCGGACCTACTATATAAATCCCATGGTCTCTTAATTTATCTATATTACTTTTAGTAATTGAATTCGAGAACATCGTGTCATGCATAGCCGGAACCAAAACTTTTGGTCCCTTAAAGTTTAAAAATGTAGTGGTTAATTTATCGTCTGCAATTCCATTTGCACATTTTGCTAGTACATTCGCGGTACAAGGTGCAATAACTAGTACATCTCCTAGTCTATCTAAATCAATATGGGTTTGTTTTTTTGAAATAAGACTATTTTCTGATAATGTCTCAACGGATAGAGGGGACACAAAGTCCTTTGCATTTTCTGTAAGTATAGGAAATATTTCGATACTTTTTTTTCGTAAATTGCGTATTAACTCCAGAGACTTATAAGCTGCAATACTTGCAGATATTCCTAAGATAATACGCATTATTTACCAACGTTTTTCAAAAAAAAGAGAAGTCTATTTTTTAGACTTCTTTTTTTCCTTTTCAACAACGGGTTCTTCTTCTATTAAATCATTTTCAATTAATGATTCCATTTCAGCTAACATCTCTTTATGTTCGTCCCTTGTTTCTTTTACAGAAACAGAAAACTTCTCTTTAGCCAATTCTTGTAATGCAATCAATACGGGGGCGACTTCTTCATCACCGTTACCTACTAAAGCTTTTGCTCCATCTTGAATTTGACGAGCACGTTTAGCAATTGCGACAGATAATTTAAACCTATTTGCTTCACTTTGATAAACTTTAGTAAAATCTACTTTAGTTGAATCGGACGTTAATTCTTCCCTGTTTTTCAATTCAGCTTTTTCATTTGTTTTAACCATCTTAACTTGCTCCTCTTATCGATACATTACATTTAACAGGCATTGAAACGTAGATATTTTTAAAAATATCTACTCGAAACCATTTATTATACTCAATATTTCAGATGCAGCAACCTTCTTTTCATTATTTACGACTATATAATCGTAACAATCCTTTTCTTTTATCTCTTCGACGGCCACTTTTAATCGGCTCTCTCTCTCTGAATTTGACTCTGTATTCCTTAATTTTAAACGACTATTTAGAATGGAAACACTGGGAGGCTCTAGAAAAATGGATATTACATTTAATGTCTCAGATTTTGCTTCCATGACTTTTTTTGCACCTTGCACATCAATTTCTAAAATAACATGGGAGCCTTCATTCATAAGTCGCTTAACTTCGTTTTCCATGGTTCCATATTTATTTCCATGCACCAAACACCATTCCAAAAAGGAGGAATTTTCGGCCATTGCATTGAATGTGTCATCCGATAAAAAATAATAGTCTTCGCCATCTACTTCATACTCGCGTTTTGCACGCGTTGTTGCAGATATAGCTACTTTTATGTCAGAGCGTTCTTTTAATATTTCTTTTATTATTGTGCCTTTTCCTACGCCTGATGGGCCTGAAATTACGATTGTTTTTGGATTAAGTATCATAGTCATAATATGACAAATATTTTAACACTTTTATTTAACATTGTCTGGCGTCAGATCCGAACTGCAAATAATTTTAAGTTTAGAATCACACCGACAAACCATACCAAGTTGACGATTCTCTACTTTGGATACAGACTCTCTTTATACATCTATTTTAGGCCTTGTCCTTCCGAACGTTTTTTGTCCAGGACAACCTTAGATTATCGACAAATTGTCATACGTTTATTCAATTCATTTAAATAAAATACCTGCAGGTGTAGGTTAAGCTATTTCTCAACTTATTAAGTTATTGTCTACCATAAAAAAATTTACTAAACATTTTACATTTTTTTTCATATAATAATTATGAATAATCACTAATATATTTGTATAATCAGTTTTTCTTAATTTTTAAGAAAAAATAAAAAATTTCGTTAATTCATATCGAAATAAATATTGTTTACGCGCATATTTAGTATTGAATAGTAAAAATATCCTCGATGGTTTCCTTGAGGAAAAAAAAAGATAAAGAGGAGAGTTAAACGTATGGAAGATCCGACAGCACTCGTTAGTGTTTTTGCATTATTAGATGGATTTTTTGCATCTATGTCTAGTTTCGTATGGGGTAAAATTGTTTTTTGGGCATCATTAATTGGAGGCATTTATTTCACATTACGATTTATGTTTGTTCAATTCAGGTCAATACCTCATGCGATTCAGCTTGTTAAAGGTAAATTTGACGAACCGGATGAAGTTGGGGAAATTACTCACTTTCAGGCGTTAACAGCCGCTCTTTCCGGAACCATCGGTTTAGGGAACATTGCTGGAGTAGCCATCGCAATTGCATTAGGTGGCCCAGGTACTGTTTTCTGGATGTGGCTCATTGGTATTTTTGGAATGGCTACCAAGTTTGTCGAATGTACGCTAGGGACTCATTATCGAGAAGTTAATGAAAAAACTGGTGAAATTCGTGGTGGGCCGATGTATTACATTACTAAAGGCCTAGGTTCAAACTGGAAACCTCTTGCAATAATTTATGCTGTTTCTATTATGTTGGCCGCTCTTGGTGCTGGTTGCATGTTCCAAACAAACCAAGCGGCTTCTGCAATGCTTGAAAATTACAGTATTCCTCTCTGGGTATCTGGAGCAACATTATTCGTATTAGGAGCACTTGTACTTCTTGGTGGTATTCAACGAATCAGTAAAGTTACAGAAAAAATTGTTCCTGGTATGTGTATTGTTTATGTTTTGGGTTCAGTCATTATATGTATAATGAATTTTTCTCAAATTCCGGCAGCTCTTTCTATTATTTTCACTGATGCATTTACAGGTAGTGCTGTAGGTGGTGGGTTCTTATATACAGCAATGATGGGAATTCGACGAGCCATATTTTCAAATGAAGCCGGTTTGGGATCTGCCTCAATTGCTCACGCTGCAGTTAAAACAAATTATCCAATAAGAGAAGGATTTGTAGCAGCGCTTGGCCCATTTGTTGATACTGTTGTTGTTTGTAGTGCGACCGCTTTTGTAATTATTATGGCCGGAAACTTTGGGTCTGAAATGTATCAAAAGTCTAGTGATAACCCTACTCTCAATTTTTCATCTTCATCGAATATTATTCAACACAGTAGTTCTTGGAATATTTCCGAAACCAATATACCTGAAGATATCAATACGTTTAAAACATTTACGGAGTCCGGTGTTCTCGTTATAAAAGCTACTTCAAATGACATGCCCACTAATCAAGTCGTAACTCTTGAAAAATTAAGCCTTGGAACTTCTGGAACTGAAACAGGACTTCGATTTTCATACTATCAAGGTTCCGGTGATATGAGTGTTAGATTTTCTAAACCGGACGGAACTTTAATCGATGAAATCGCATTAAGTAAAATGCCTTCTTCTACAGACAAACTTAAACTTGAAGGAACTCAAAAAATAGGAGAATGGGAAAGTAGAGTTATTTTGTTTGAAGACGGCTTTAAAAAGGATGTCCTTAGTTCTTCAGAAAATGGAGATTTTCATGTTCAATTTGTTGCTAAATCAGGAAATATTGAATGGTACATCGATCGTGTTCAAACTGTAAAAGAAAATTCGGGTGTTGATTTAACCACCGCGTCTTTTGATAAATTCTTCAAAGGATTTGGTAGACATTTCATTACGATATCCGTTTTCTTCTTTGCATTTTCTACTATGATTACATGGGCTTATTACGGAGAAACAGCAGCCGGATTTATTTTTGGAAAAACGGCTATCAAACTGTATAAATGGTTATTTGTATCAATGGCTTTTGTTGGAGCTATTACAAACCTAACGACTGTTCTAAATTTTTCAGATTTATCTCTTGGTCTAGCTGTTATTCCTAATATGATTGCTATTGTCCTTTTATCTGGAAAAGTTAAAAAATGGTTAAAAACATATTATGGCCTTCTTAAGTCAGGAAAAATGAAACCTACTAGTAAATAACTAGTTTGAATTTGAGCCACTATCCAATTTTTAATTTGGGTAGTGGCGACTTTCTTCATCACACATATTCTCTTTATCTTTCTTCCATTAAAAACTAAACTATTTAAAGATAATCAACAGAATATTAATATTTTAAGGAGACACTCATGGCCATCGAAACACTTCTTCAGGAAAATCGACTATTCAAAGCGAATTCCGACTTTAAAAAAAATGCTAACGAACAAGATAACTCTCTTTATTTAGATGCTAAAAACGACAGACTTAAATTTTGGGATGACCGAGCAAGGGATCTTGAATGGTTTAAGCCATGGTCTAAAACGTTGGAATGGAATCGTCCATTCTCAAATTGGTATGTCGGTGGAAAACTAAATGCATGTTACAACTGCCTCGACGTCCATATTAACAATGAAACCAAAAACAAAGCAGCTATCATTTGGGAGGGTGAAGATGGTGAAACAATCACGCTAACCTACTTCCAACTCTATAAAAAAGTAAATCAACTTGCCTACAAACTTAAAAATGAACTTGGGATTAAAAAAGGAGATAGAGTTACCCTTTATTTACCGATGATTCCTGAACTTGTTATTTCTGTACTTGCTTGCGCTAGACTTGGAGCAATTCATAGTGTTGTTTTTGGTGGATTTAGTGCGCAATCTCTTAAAGATCGACTCTTAGATTCTCAGTCTGAACTTTTAATAACTGCAGATGGCGGACTTAGACGTGGAAACGTGTTAGACCTAAAGTCTATAGCAGATGAAGGAAAAGCTGAAACGTGTGTCAAACACACCATTGTTGTTAATCGACTTGATACAAAACCAACTCTTCAAGAAAATGAGATCCACTATGCCGATCTTATGTCTGGAAAACAGCATTTCCAAGCATGCGAAGAAATGGATAGTGAAGACACGCTCTTTATTCTCTATACATCCGGTACGACTGGAAAACCAAAAGGGATTGTTCACTCTACTGGTGGATATTTGACTCATGCAAAATACTCGACAAAACTAGTGTTCGACCTAAAACCCCAAGACATTTACTGGTGCACGGCCGATATTGGTTGGATAACTGGCCATACCTATATTTGCTACGGACCACTTTCAAACGGAGCGACAACATTAATTTATGAAGGGTCTCCGGATTGGCCAAATAAATCGAGGTTTTGGAATATTGTAGAAAAACATGGTGTGTCTATTTTATATACGGCTCCTACCGCTATTCGGGCATTTATGAAGTGGGGAGATCATCACCCTGCAAGTTGTGACCTTTCTAGTCTTCGATTACTAGGTACAGTAGGAGAGCCCATAAACCCGGAAGCGTGGACCTGGTATCACAAACATATAGGGCAAGATAAATGTCCAATTGTGGATACATGGTGGCAAACAGAAACTGGTGGAATTATGATTAGTAATATTCCTGCATTAAACGATATGAAACCCGGTGTTGCTGGCCTGCCTCTTCCAGGAATTGAAGTTAGTGTTTTAAATTCTGACGGGACTACTGTTGATAATGGAGGTGGTCTACTTAGCATTACAGAACCTTGGCCTTCTATGTTAAGAGGAATTTGGGGAAATGAGGAACGTTACCATGAGGTATATTGGAGTGAGTTCGACACTTATTTTTGTGGAGATGGCGCAACTATTGACGAAAATGACTATGTAATGGTTCTGGGTCGGGTAGACGATGTATTAAATGTATCTGGGCATCGTATTGGAACAATGGAGATAGAAAGTGCCTTGGTTGAACATCCCGCTACGGCTGAAGCTGCTGTTGTGGGAATTCCTGATGAAATAAAAGGACAGGCCATTTGTGCGTTTGTTATATTGAAAGAAGGACAGGAAGCCTCTGATGACTTAAATCGTGAACTGATTGAGTTTGTTAAAAAACAGATTGGTGCGATAGCTAAGCCTAAAACAATTATTTTCACACCCGAACTTCCTAAAACTAGAAGCGGGAAGATTATGAGACGGATTTTGAAGAGTATTTCTAAGGGAGATCCTGTTGGGGATACCTCTACGTTGTCTAATCCAGATATTGTGGTTGAGTTGGATAGGCAGTTGAGTGAGCTGATTACGGAGACTCAGACGATTTAGGGTTGTAACAAATTGGCCACAATTCCTTGGATATAAATAAAATAAAACATCAAAAGATAGGTCCATCAAGACACGTATTTTCTACATTGATGGATCTGTTTCAATAAACAGAATTAAATGGATATTCAGTGTGTCAAAAATTTCGGTACCTTGTCAAAGAATGATTTTTTATAATTAATAAATCTTCTTAAAATACCTGCCCCCAAATCAATACAATTGCCGAAGCAGTCAAACATATCAATACCATCTTCTTAAACACATTCTGAGAAACAAACGAGGACGTATAATTACCGGATATCATTCCAAAAAACACAGGAATCCACAATTTAAAGCTTGATTCATAAATCTCAGGAGACATTAGTCCAGACACCATATAAGACGGAATGATTATCAGCCCCAAAATGAAAAAATAGAAAACCAAATTTGCCTTAAATGATAATTTATCTTCATTTTGATTTGCTAAAAAAAGGATTATTGGAGGACCTCCAATACCTATCACTCCCGATAAGCACCCGCTCATTAAACCTGTAATATACAGACCGTTTCTTTCGTTTTTAATTACTAGCTTAAACCCAAAAAAATAAGCCACGCTTGTTACCAATATAATTAAGCCTAAAATCAGCTTTACAAACGATGGGTTCAACACTACCAATAAATAAGAGCCAAGTGGAACAGTTAAACAACCAGCACTTATTAACGGTAAAAATCGGCGCACAGAAATCGATTTCCAAAGTTTGATAGATAATCCTACATTTATACAGAATCCTAGAATTACGGCTATTGGAATCGCTACCTTCGGGCCCATTACTAGACTCATCGCGGGTATCGCAATCATTCCAAAACCGAACCCTAAAATTCCTTGTATAAAGCTGGCGAAAAATACACTAACTACAACCAATATGTCTAAATACTCGGACTTTAAAAAAAGAACCACCGTGTCCATTGTCATTTTTTGGATTCCTTGCGTTTATTTCCTAAATTTGTGTAAAAAAGGGTGGCAATTTTTATTCCGTTTCTATAATTTTCTACTCCGAACTGTTCATTTGGCGCATGAATTTTGTCTTCTATCAAATTAAATCCCATTAATACTATTGGTACTTTTAATATTTGTTTAAAATCATGAACGATAGGAATACTCCCGCCCTCCCCTTGAAAAATCGGGACTTTTCCATAAACAGTTTTAATCGCATCTGCAGCGGCTTCAATTGCTTTTTCGTTTGTGTTTACATTAACGGGATACCCTACCCCAGATATCTGCTCTAACGAAAAATGTACGCCTTCGGGAGTTATTTCTGCTATATAGTCGTTCAGTTGTCGAAATATTTTGTTAGGGTCCTGTTCTGAAACCAATCTCATGCTGATTTTTGCTCTTGCTTCACAAGGGGTTACCGTCTTTGCTCCGTCTCCCGTATAGCCACCCCAAATTCCATTACATTCTAAAGTAGGCCGATACCAACGTCTCTCTAATACAGAATAACCTACTTCGCCCTCTATTCGGTCGCAACCCGTTTCTCGTAAATAATTTTTATCATTAAACGGAATCCTTGCTAAGTCTTCTCTTTCGCTAGACGTTCGTTCTTTTACATCATCGTAAAATCCTGGGACTAACACACGGCCATCTTCACTCTTTAATTTTGAAATAATACCCATTAGGTGATGAATAGCATTTGGAACAGCCCCTCCATGTTGTCCAGAATGAAGGTCTGTTTTTCCTGTATTTACAGATATTTCTGAATACAAGATACCTCTTAAGCTTGTGCAAATTGAAGGCACGTCTTTTGCGTACATAGGCGTATCTGAAATAACAACAGCATCACATTTAAGTTTTTCTTTATTTTCTATTAAAAAATTTTCTAGAGAAGGACTACCGACTTCTTCTTCTCCTTCAATTAGTAATTTAACATTTAAGGGTAACGTTCCGGTTTCTTTTAATAGTGTTTCTAATGCTTTTATGTGGCAAAATACCTGCCCCTTGTCATCAGATGCTCCCCTAGCAATTATTTGACCGTCTTTTATCGTTGGTTCAAATGGAGGACTTTGCCAAAGTTCGAGAGGTTCTGGAGGTTGCACATCATAGTGACCGTAAAATAGAACGGTTGGGTAAGTTGGGTTTACTTCGTATGAAGCATAACAAATAGGATGGCCTTTTGTTTCGGATATGGTGGCATTTTTGAAGCCTATTGATTGCAAGTGGTTTACTAAATAAGAAGCACAAGCCCTGACATCGTTGTCATTGATTGGATTTGTAGATATGCTTTTGTACGTTAGAAAATCCAAAAGTTCGGATAGATATTTATCGAAATTTGAATCAATTGAATCAAGTAAGTCCTTCATGTTTTTTCTCCAAAATGAATATTTTCATGTCATTTAATCAAGCGAGTCTCTTCATTCCTTAACTCGAAAGACATATGAATACGTCACGAGATAGCTAAACTCACATCAGCAAACCAATTTTCCGCCTGTTGCTTAGTATTTGCCTCTATAAAAATCCTAACAATTGGCTCCGTATTTGATGCCCGAACCTGAATCCACCCTCTCTCCAAATAAACCTTAACACCATCTTGAGTACAAACCTTCTCTTCACTATATTTTGATTTTAGTTTATCCAATACCGATTGAATTTGGTCTCTAGATTTTACCTGAATCTTCTCTCTAAGCATGTGATATTTAGGATAGTCAGAGACTATCTCTTCAACAGTCTTTTTAGTTTCTGCCAGCCGACACAGAGCAACAACTATTCCTGTTAAACTGTCTCTTCCCCACCCTATTTTAGGGTACATAACGCCACCATTTCCTTCTCCCCCAACAATAGCTCCTAGTTCTTTTATTTTTTGAGTAACATTCGTTTCCCCAATTTTTGAATAGTGTGTCGTCGCACCATGTTTTTTAGCTACCCATTCAATAATATTAGACGTAGATAAATTTACAACAACATCCTGTCCGTCCTTATTCTCTTTTTCCAAAATATAATCAATACAAAATGCGAGAGAGACATCTTCACCGATAAATTCACCCGTATTCCCAACAATAACTAACCTATCAGCATCAGGATCTTGAGAAAATCCGATATCATAGTTGCAGGTCTTCATTTCTTCTATCAACCCTGAAAGATTCGCTTTATTTGGTTCTGGCGGATGAGAAAATTTTCCGTCTGGCTCTCCATACAAATACGTGACATTTATCCCTAATTTTTTAAAAAGAGGGGGATCTGCTAGCGCCCCGGCGCCATGATTCACGTCAACTAAGACGTTTAATCCAGAACCTTTTAGAACACTGGTATCTATTTTTGATAAAATCAAATCAATGTGATCATCGATCGCGTAGTTATCTTCTGTTACTGTTCCGATTAAATTCCAAGGCTTTAAATCGAATTTCTGGTTATCCAAAATATCCAAAAATGTGTTGTGTTGTGCATCATCTAAAAAACTACCGGTTTCATTCATTAATTTAATACCGTTCCAAATAATTGGATTATGAGATGCTGTTACGACAACACCACCGGCCGCACTGTGTTTACGAATCATCTGTTGCACAGTTGGGGTTGGTACCATTCCAATATCTATAACATTTCTTCCGACGGACTGAAGGCCTGCAATAACACTTCTCTTGTACATGTCATGGGAGGTCCTTGTATCTCCTCCGACAATAATCGGTTTATCGGATACCGAGAAAGTTCCAAACGCCATCGCTATTTTGCACGTCAAAATCGGGTCTAAATTTTCTCCAACTACGCCACGTGTTCCAGATGTTGTCATCATTAATTTTGTCATATGTTTTCCTCCGCCTAAAAGAGATTATTTCCTATCAATGCACTAGAGACTTCTCTCAAGAAATTCTTCGAATCAAACTATTTCCTTGATTTTTAAAAATGAATTTTATAGCATCACATTTAGTTATGATAAAAAATACCATTTCTTTACTATATACAGGTTACGCGTCTACCGTGATGATTATAGCATTCATCGTCCACCTTTCGACCACTATAATTACATATAAATTACCTGACCATGGACGAACCATCGACTATTTTATCGTTCGCTGGGTATTAAAAACAGCCTTCTTTTTTGCAGGGATACGAATCAAGGTAAAGGGTCTCGAAAACATTCCTAAATCAGAGCCATTTATTATTGCTTCAAACCATCAAAGCATGTTGGATATATTGGCATATTATATTGCTATTCCACACCCCATTTCTTTTTTTGCAAAAAAGGAATTGGAAAAAGCCCCATTTATTGGTCGAATCGTTAAATATCAACATTATGCTGTAGATCGAAAAAACCCAAAGCAAGGGATTAAGGAACTTAAGAAAGTTGGCGAACGAATTAAAAAAGGACAAAGTGCTATTATTTTTCCAGAAGGAACAAGATCCTCAGATGGTCTGATTAAACCATTTAAAAGAGGCATGTTTTCTCTTTCTGTTGAACATGAAACAGCAATTGTGCCGTGTTATATTTCTGGAATGTTTCAAGTAATGAATAAAAATAGACTTAGAGTTGCTCCTGGAAAGGTATTAATCCAAATTCTACCTCCAATTAAACCCGTATTGGGCGACGAGACACAAAAAAAGGCAGCTGTTAGTTTAATGAAGATGACTGAAAATAACCTTATCGAAGTCGAAAATGAATTAATTAATTCATCGAATGTAAATAGCACTTCCAAAAATTCTTTATGACCCCCTTAAACTTTATTTTAGTTTTTATTGGAGGAGGCGCTGGTTCCTCTTTTAGGTTTCTGATTCAAACACTTACACCCAAATCAGATATTCCTGTTTCAACCTTAATCGTAAACGTAGCTGGCTCTTTTTTAATCGGGTTGGCACTAGGCATTGATGATTCATTAACTAAACGGCTGGTTATTACTGGATTTTTAGGAGGATTTACTACCTTTTCAACATTTAGTAATGATAATATGCAGCTTCTCATTAAGGGAAAATACACCATCTTTTTTGTTTATATTTTAGCTGCCGTTTTTTCGGCCCTTGTTGCTACGGGCCTCGGCTATTATATCTCAAAATTTATCAATAACCATTCTCTCTGACGCCGTTTTACAGAAGCCTTATTCTTATACTTTGATTATAGATTTTGATACACTACTTAAATGACATATCTTTTTTCAAGTTTATGGAATTTAGGGATAGATAAAGACTACCTAGAAGAAGAATCTGTTAGAATTGGACTCACAAACAGACTTTCTTTTGGATTTAGTCTTTTTGCCTCTGCCTATATTTTTATTTTTTTCGGCTTTGGATACACGTATCTGTCCTTTCTTACGTTAATCGTTTCTTCAAGCTTTATGTTGGGCCTTCTTTATAATTATTATGGTCTACACCTTCTCTCTAAGTTAAACATCATCGTAACCACTAATGCTTGCGTTTTTTACTATTCAGCGATTCTTGGTCCTGAAACTGGAATACATCTCGTTTTTTATACAATATCGATCGTTCCATTTACTATTTTTGGGTTTAAAGAAAAGAAGATGATGTTTTCGTGCATTGCCATCCCCTTTGTTTGCATGGTTATACTGTTTCTTACAGACTATTCTATCTTCGGAACAATTGAAATTATTCAGCAGATAAAAGATACGTTATATATATCAATTTTGTTCTTAACTTTTGTTATGCTTATTCTTCCAATAAGTCTTTTTTATAATCTATTTTTTCAACAGGAAAGAAATTTAAGAACGGCATACAAAGAAGCTAAAAATAGAAATATAATTATGGAAAAGCTATCTCATCAAGCAGCCTTTACTAGACTGTCTATGGGAATTGCTCACGAAATAAGAAACCCAATGGCTGGAATGTTAGGTCGAGCAGAGTACATTGAAAAAAAATTAGACGATCCAAACGAAGTTAAACGATTTGCAGAAATTGTCAGATCAAGCATATCTAAAATACTAAACATCACAGACACCATGCTAAAATATGGGGCCCCTTATGAAGCACATAAAACATTTGTTCATCTAGATAAACTAGTTGATGAAGTCAGTTACATCATTTCGGGAAAGTGTAAGCAAAAACGAATTCAACTCATCATAAAAACTGGAAAATTTCCAACTCTCGTTGGGGAAAGCACACAAATCTATCAAATCATTCTTAACTTAGCCTTAAACGCCATTCAAGCAGTTCCGAATGGAGGGTCATTGTCTATAACGTCGTCTGCTGCGTCTTTTATCAACAAAGAGAAACTATCAGTCGATGGAGTGGTGATTGCTATAGAAGATAACGGACCAGGAATCTCAACCGAAAACCTAGAAAAAATATTTGATCCATTTTTTACAACAAAATACCAAAATACGGGATTAGGTTTATCGATAGTATTAAAAAATATAGATAACCACAAAGGAATCATAGATTTCCAATCAGTATTAGAAAAAGGTACAATCGTAAAAGTTTATCTTCCATTTAGTAAACATAAATAAGTTAGAAACAATTAACTACGACCGGTAATTAAAGCTTCATATTGAAAACGTGTAAGCTAATAACAAAATAAATCCTAATTCCAAACAAACCCGCTCGTTATTAGTTTGAACGTCTTATCACGAGATGCATACTCTATATATGTTCCCCAAAAGGTAATCTTTACTCATAAAAATACAACCACACATATTAGCCGATGTGAGAAGACAACAACAAAAGGAAGCTAGTAAGAACAGCTTCAAACGTTTTCATTTTGGTCGTCGTGCCTCGATACATAACATATCGAGGTCATACGACATTCATCCCGTGACCTTCTAGCTCTATTTTAAAGTCTAACTTTGGCGAAAAGATCAGTTGGTTGCTCGCCTTTATTTTTTTTATCTTGTAAAACTTTAGCATAACAAGTCGTTGTATCATCTTTATAAAATACGCCAAAACATCTAGGCACTCTCTGAGCATATTCAAATGCCTTTGAACGATCCGAGGGATCATGATCAACAATCGTTGCATCAGGTCCAAATTTTTGATCTGGGGCAACCCCATTCTCGTGGTTCAAAAATGAATACCAGCTCGAACTTTTATAATCCCATGCTTCCGGATTATATTTAGGACACCTCTGTGCAACGTGAACAAACGAAAACCCTGGATGAGCGGCTGCTGCATTCATTGTCTCTAAAAAATGACCACTCAGCCAATCAGCAGTACTAGCAACAAACGAGCCCCCTAAACCTAACGCTACCTGAATAGGATTTATGGGATCCATAAACGTCCCTTCCGGTTGACTTGGTGTTCTAAAACCCGTTTGAGTTGTAGGTGATGATTGACTTTTAGTTAACCCATATATTTGATTATCTAATAAAACAAATACACAATTAAAATTTTTGTTGATCCCATGAATCAAATGGTTCCCACCAATAGATAGAGCATCTCCATCTCCTGATTCAATAAATACATTCAAATCAGGCCGAGCTAAAACGACACCTAATGCAATAGGAATCGCTCGTCCGTGCACGCCATGAATTCCATACGTATTAAAATAATGAGGTAACCGACCAGAACATCCGATACCAGAAACGTGAACCACATTTGCAGGATCTAACTGAGCATCCATCATATGTTTTCTCATTCCAACAAGTACCGAAAAATCTCCACAGCCTGAACACCA
Source organism: bacterium (assembly GCA_018699495.1). Classification (GTDB taxonomy): domain Bacteria; phylum Margulisbacteria; class Marinamargulisbacteria; order JABIPA01; family JABIPA01; genus JABIPA01. Next base: position 20,054 of record JABIQV010000077.1, read on the forward strand.
CCTAGGAGAATCGGCTTTATAATCTTTTATTGAAAACTTTTTAGGAACCGCTTTTTCACTACTCATGATAATACCTCCCGAATTTTCGTCATTATCACGTCTGGTTTCAACGGTCTTCCACTAGGTTCGCAAACGCCAGACTCTACATCTACCAATGTTTCATTTCTTAATTCTCTTGCAAATGGAGCGGACTTATATCTGTCGCCATAAGCAACTTCAACAGTCATAACACGTTTAAATTTACTTAATAATTCTTTTAATCCTAAGGGCAATGGGTTCACAATTTTAAAATGAAGTCCCGACACAGATAACTTATTCTCTTTACATTTATCTATCGTTTCCTTAATTACACCTCTAGCACTACCCCAACCCACTATTAATAGGTCCGCTTCTTCTTGCCCAAATATTTCTGGTTTTTGAAGGGACTCCTTTAAAATATGCATTTTTTGATTTCGAATATTATGTGCATCGATAGCTGCGTCAGATGAAAAGTCTACACGTCCATCTCCGTCTGTGCTTAAACCAGTGACCCGACGTTCTTTACCTTGTTCTCCTGGAATCGATTGATTATTTTTGACCATCGGAATCTCTTCTTTAAATCTAGTTAAGAAAAATCGTTCCAAAATATCATCATTAATATCATCAATATTTTCTAATTTATTCTGAGTGGGTTCACCAATAACTTTAAAACTAACGGATGTTGCATAATCACTCAAAATTATTACTGGCACTCTCAACTTTTCACCCAAATATCGTGCAACATGAGGAGCATAAAAACAGTCTTCAACATCAGCCACACTCAAAATAACCTTCGTATTATCACCATGACATCCGTACAAACATGCTTGCAAATCTGATTGTTCCGTTTTGGTGGGTAGCCCCGTTGATGGCCCGCCACGTTGAACATTCACAATTATTGCTGGAATTTCTGATGCCATTGCGAGTCCAATTATTTCCTGTTTCAACGATAATCCAGGTCCAGATGTCGCGGTCATTGCGGGAACCCCCGAAAAGTAAGACCCAACGACTGTACCCATCGCCGAAATTTCGTCCTCAGCCTGATGAACAATACCACCATAACTCGGGAATATTTTAGCAAGCTCATGCATAATCGATGATGCTGGGGTGATAGGATATCCAGCGAATAACTTTATCCCTGAATCTATGGCTCCAAAAGAAATTGCCATATTTCCATCCATAAATACTTTTTTTGAATCATCTCTTTTAGATTCGATGGAATACCGTACATCTATTTCTGATTGAGCAAATTTGTAGCCCTCTTTGTACAGTTCACAATTTAAATCCTGCTTCTCCGGAGAAAGCTTTTTATAAGACGTTTTTACAAAATGATACATTTTGTCATAATTAGAATTAAAAATTGCAGTCAACATACCAAGGTAAACCATATTTTTTCCGCGTCCCTTAAGTTGAAGCATAATTGACTTACATACATCAGGAAGGTTAAAAGCCACATACGTTAATCCAAGCTTGTCCATTCTATTATAAACGGCCTGATACCCATCTTTATTTCGTCGTTCATCACCAGCGTCTAATAAAATAATTGTATCTTTTGTGTATTCTTTATCGTTCAATCGTCGATCAATCAAAATTTCATGTTCTACCAACATTAAATCAGATGAACTACCAATACAGGAAATTTCAAAATTTGACGTTCGGACAATAGCTCCAGACATGGAATGAGGGGTCCTTTTTGGAGGACTAATCTCGGCAGGAATCATAGGTTCAATAAAGACATATTTTCCTTCCTTAGCAAATTCATTAATAAGCATAGACGCAGCTGATTGAGCTCCGTTCCCAGCATCCATTAACAGTTCTAATCGTATATCTTTTTTTTCCATGATTATCTTTCCTATCTTAATCCTTGATCCGACATCTAATTTTTTTTAGCTATCAATTTGAAAATTTAGTTTAACTTTCTAGACTGTTGTGGTCAATATCTGCTCAATTTCCGCCGAAATTTGAATAATCGTTTTTTTATCCGTATCAAGCACAAAATTTGAGACGTCTTCATATTTTTTTTCGCGGCGAATAAGGATGTTTTTAATTGTAGTTTTCATTGATTCATTACTACTTGTTTGATGGGATAAAAGAGGACGGCTTGTATCCTCATTAAGACGTAAATACAGTGTTTTTGGAGTTGTTCTTAAATACA
>JABIQV010000078.1 GCA_018699495.1 bacterium
AGCAGGTAAACTGCTCGAAGAAATTAATACTTATTGCCTAGAACATGGTATTCCTTTTAATGCTTCTCGAAATACGCCTTACCTAAATACCATCGCTGTTGTCGACGAACTCGTTTATCCCGGCGACAGAGTAATCGAACAGAAAATTCGTAGTTATATTCGATGGAATGCTATGGCAATGGTTGTTAAAGCAAACCGAAATAATGATGGTCTTGGTGGTCATATTTCTACATATGCATCCTGTGCGACTTTATTAGAAGTTGGAATGAACCATTTCTTTAGAGCCTCTACTGAAGATTTTTCTGGTGACCAAATATTCTTTCAAGGGCACGCATCACCCGGTCCGTATGCTCGTGCATTTTTAGAAGGTCGTTTTTCTGCTCAAAAATTGCTTAATTTTAGACGTGAACTCTCAGATGGTGGTGGATTATCATCGTATCCTCATCCTTATTTAATGCCAGATTTTTGGCAATTCCCAACGGTATCTATGGGACTTGGTCCACTTATGGCTATTTACCAAGCTCGATTTAATAGATACCTTCAAAATCGTTCGTTCCTAAAAGGAAAAGAAAGCAATGTATGGTGTTATGTTGGTGACGGTGAAATTGACGAGCCAGAAACACTTGCAGGAATTAATCTTGCATCCCGCGAAAATTTGGACAATCTTACGTTTGTAGTTAATTGTAACTTACAACGACTTGATGGCCCTGTTCGAGGTAACGGAAAAGTTATTCAAGAACTTGAAGGTATTTTTCGAGGCGCTGGTTGGAATGTAATCAAAGTTGTTTGGGGATCTGACTGGGACAAACTACTAAAAGCAGATACAACAGGTCTTCTTAAAAAGAGAATGGAAGAATGTCTAGATGGAGAATACCAAAAATATTCTGTTGAACCTGGTAGTTACGCTAGAAAACACTTTTTTGGCAAATATCCCGAATTATATGATCTTGTTAACCATTTAACAGATGCTGATATAGCTAAACTACAACGAGGGGGTCACGATCCTCAAAAAGTATACTCTGCTTATCATGCGGCTGTTAATCATAAGGGCGCACCTACTGTCATCTTAGCAAAAACTGTTAAAGGATACGGACTAGGCGAAGCGGGCGAAGGTAAAAATATTTCTCATAACCAAAAGAAACTTAATGAAAAAGAATTACGTGAATTTAAAACAAGATTCAAGATTCCTATCAGTGATGATGAAATTGTTGACATGCCTTTTTATAAACCTGATGCAGATAGTCCAGAGATGACGTATTTGCTTCAAAAACGAAAGGACTTGGGTGGTTTCTTACCAAAACGAGTTGTTCGGGCTAATAAAATGCAAATTCCAGAATTGGACTATTTTAAAGAATTCTTAAAAGGGTCTGGGACATCTAAAATTTCAACAACAATGGGATTTGTTCGAGTATTGAGTAAATTAATTAAAAATAAAGAAATAGGTAAACACATCGTTCCAATCATTCCGGACGAAGCACGAACTTTTGGAATGGAATCACTATTTCGACAAGTTGGAATATTTTCTCCTAAGGGTCAACTGTATGAACCAGCTGATAATAAATCTCTTTTGTTTTATAAAGAATCAAAAGACGGACAAATTCTTGAAGAAGGAATAAACGAAGCAGGTGCAATGAGCTCCTTTCTTGCGGCTGGTACTAGTTACGCAACACATGGTGTGCCTATGGTTCCTTTCTACACATATTATTCTATGTTCGGATTTCAACGAGTTGGAGACCAAATGTGGCTTGCAGGTGATATAAAAGCAAAAGGATTCTTATTAGGTGGAACCGCAGGACGAACAACACTTAACGGAGAAGGTTTGCAACATCAAGATGGACATAGTCATTTAATTGCGAGCACTATACCTACTTTAATAACCTACGACCCGTCATTTAGGTACGAAATTGCAGTCATCATTCAAGACGGTCTAAGGCGGATGTACGGTGAAGGCGAAGAAATTTTTTACTACATCACCATAGGTAACGAAAATTATGTCATGCCAGAAATGCCAAAAGGCTGTGAAAAAGGTATTTTGAAAGGACTCTATAAGTTTAAAGCTAGCGAGTCAAAATCTAAAATAAAAGCACATCTTTTTGGAAGTGGCTCTATTATTAATGAAGCGTTAAAGGCACAAAAAATTCTTGAAAACGATTATGGTGTTTCTGTAGATGTTTGGAGTGCTACAAACTACAAACAACTCCGAACAGATGCATTAAATGCTCAACGTTGGAATTTATTAAACCCTGATAAAAAGAAAAAAACATCTTATGTAGAGGATATTCTTAAAAAGGAAAAAGGCGTATTTGTTGCAGTTTCTGACAACATGAAAATTATTCCTCATCAAATTTTCTCAT
>JABIQV010000079.1 GCA_018699495.1 bacterium
GAAATAAAAATAAGGACTAAAAACTCGCGTAAATATTAAATTAAAAAGCCATTTTTCGATTAGAATATAGTGGAAAAATGGCTTTTTAACTTAACGGTTAGTACGTTTTTTAGGTCTATTTTTAGGTTTGGTTATTTTTGCACCACTACTATATAAGCTATAAAAAACCTTATATAGTAGAACCTGTTCAATTTGCATATGATACTCCTATAAATGTTTCATATAAAGGTGAAAATTTATTCAAACCATTTAATGAACTAAAATTATTTTTAGAAAAAGATGATCCAGAAGTCGAAACGGGTCATGAAGGAATGACATCACATAAATTAGGAATTGGCGCATGGTACCCGCATTTGGCTGATGATCCAGAAGCAATTTCAGAGGCTGTTATAATTTTTGAGGAGGAGTATTATAAATAATGATTATAAATATGATGTTAATTGATGATATAAAAAAAAGGTCTCAATCATTGGCAATGTTAGATGCCATATTTATGCCTGAATGGGAGTATAGAATTGATTTCTGATTTGTCTATAGAACTGGGGGCCCCGTTTATATATGAGAAGGAACTTAAAGAACTACGCGAAAAACATAAGGCTAGAACTACATGTTATTTAAGAGGTAGCGCAGAGCTTTGAGTTAGCTATGTATTTAAACAGTTTAAACAAACATATAAAAATCGATATCCGCTCGTTTGCAATGTTTATTCACCGCTATTTGTAATGTATAAGGCCCGCTATTTTATAAGTCATTATAGAACTAAGATAGCTAAGAAATATGATGTGTCACGTACGTCTATCTACAACAAACTCAACCAATACGGTTATCGGGCCAATCGGATTTCCACTCAAATTGACCTAAGACCACTTTGAAGTACGTACATTGTGTTTATGATCTTCATATTCGTAATAACCGTCTGTAAATCCCTTCTCTCTAAGTAATTTAACAATTTGAGCAGATGGAAAATCTGATATGTTAGATCTCTTCTCAAGAATTTTATTATTTATTGCTAATCCTAGGGGATTACAAAAACAGCGTTTTTTATAAGAGTAGTGTGTTCTCCCCACTACATTATTTTCAGCTCCTTTTTCTAACAAGAATTTTACCATGTCGATATTCCTCTCTGTTATTGCAGTAGTCAATGGCGAAGAATATCTTCCAGCCCCATTTACATCCGCCCCTTTTAATTCTACTAAATATTTAGCTGTGTCATTAAGGAATCGGCTTTCTATCGTTACGTCAAGAAGTGATTTCTCATCACTGTTTAGCCACTCAACGTTTGCTCCATTATCCAATAAAATATCCAAACACTCCCTTTTCTTTGGTTCAAGACACGAAAATAACATTTTTTGTGATATGCTCTTCGCAGCCCCTCGTCCAATTAAATAACGCATGCTATCTGGACAGTTACAACCACAAGCTATGGATAGTGGGTTTCCTCTCCCTAGATTTTTATTTATATCTTCATCCTTTATTTTGGCAAATTGCATAATATGCCGGCTAGTAGACCCTAAATCAGCTGGGGTTTTTGGCTCAGGTTTTTGATCTATTACCTTAACCCCGTTTTCTGTTTTTGATTTTTCTTCTAAACTTTTCATTTTGCCATCTAATTGATCATCACCTAGTGATTTTATAAAATCCAGCAGCTTTTTATGAATGGACCCATTAGTCATAGTAACCTGATCTAAATACAATTTCAGTATTTTCAGTTGAGGTTGTGATGGAAAACAAGGCTCTTTTTTATCTTTTCGCATTAGTAGCAAGACCATTTTATCTAATTCATCTTTGCTACGTGCTTTAGGCTGGTCATTTATTTTATCAGGCTTGAGAAAGGCACAAACCGACTCTAATTTCTCTTTAGGACTCACCTCTACACTATCTTGATATTTTTTATATATAGATCCAAGTTTTGAATCAAAATTCCCCAAAAGTTTTCTCTCCGCACCTGAAACACGTAAATCACTAGATATTGAATTCATAATACCCCTCCTAAACAAAGTATTCCCAAAAGTTGAAAAATTAAACAAAAATCTTGCTCTCCTCATCTGAAACAGATAAATTAAAAATTGTCTTTTAAGATACGTTTTAGGACGCTCAGTTCTCTTTTGATTCATGTGAAACATAATCCCCTCTCCCACTCTCAATAAAACGTCTTTCAAGCGATGTATATGGCCAAAATGGAAAGAAAATTCTTTGTGCAGTTTTAGATAATTAGATTTAGGTTTGCTGAGTCTCCCCATAGATAAATCTAGGGATTTCTACTGACAAGAGACCGTTTCCCTCTTTGTAGATTTGATACGAACATCAAAGAGCTGCAAAGCCTCGAAACGAAACGATTCAGATTCAGCGTGCGAACCGGTCATCAGAGACATCCTCCCTTTCTCTAATTACCAAACTCTATTTTTTTATTAAATGAAATTTGTACGATGTCTAATTGATGTCTATTTTGATGCTATTTGTCTCTAAAAGTAGTCGATATGAACTATTATTTAGTTGATATCAGGTATGGATAGTGTCGAATATGTTTTATGAAAATCTAATATTTTTAAAATTATCAAGCACTCATTCCGGACTATTATAAACTTAATTTTGTAATAGTCTTGTCTATTCATTAATTTCACTTTATAATAGTCGTTATGAAACGATCTCAAACTTTAAAAATACTAGAGGACTTACAGAAAAAAATGGTAATCCTAACTGGTCCGCGTCAAGTTGGTAAAACATGGCTAAGTAAAGAAATCATGACCCACTACAAAAAGGCAATTTACCTAAATTATGACAACCGTGATGACAAAGAAATTATTCATTCGCAGTCATGGCTAGACGAAAATGATTTAATTATTTTCGATGAATTGCACAAAATGCCTCAATGGAAAACTTATATAAAAGGTGTTTATGACAAAAAAAGTGATATGCAACACATACTAGTAACGGGCTCAGCCAAATTAGACACCTTTAGAAAAATGGGAGATGCCTTAACCGGACGTTTTTTCAAACATCGCCTACATCCATTTTCTATCAAAGAAATCTCTAGTACAAACTCAGAAATCGACTTTAAAACACTTTTCGAAAGAGGTGGGTTTCCTGAACCCCTTTTAGCTAAAAACGAAATTGATGCAAAAAGATGGAGACAAGATTATTTAGACAGTCTAATTAGAGAGGAAATATTAGATTTCAACAATATTTCTCAATTAAGTACTATGAATACCCTAATTCGCGTACTTCAAGAACGTGTTGCGAGTCCTTTATCTTATGCATCTCTCGCAAGAGACTTAAATAGCTCTATCCCAACTATAAAAAAATATATCCACATATTAGAAGCATTATTTATTATTTTTAAAATAAGTCCTTTTTCAAGAAATATCGCCAGATCTATTCTAAAAGAACCCAAAATATATTTCTATGACTGGTCACTAGTTAACGGAGACGACGGGTTAAAATACGAAAATATGCTCGCGGTACATTTGCTGAAACATTGCCATGCAGAAAGAGACCAATTAGGTAAGCTATCTGAACTCTATTACTTAAGAACAAAAGAGCAAAAAGAGGTTGATTTTTGCCTGGTTGAAAACCAAACGATACACACCTTAATCGAAGCAAAATACTCAAGTACATCTCTTAGTCCAAACTTAGCATACTTTTCTGAAAAGTATAAAATTCCAGGCATCCAACTCGTTTACAATATGAAAAACAAAGTAGAAAGAACGGTAAATCAGCACAAAATATTATCTGCTAAAAACTACTTAAATACTTTGATAATTTGACAGCTTCAACGGTAGTGATTCAAAAACTGTAAAAATAAAAATAAGAACTAAAAACTCGAGTAAATATTAAATTAAAAAGCCATTTTTCGATTAGAATATAGTGGAAAAATGGCTTTTTAACTTAACGGTTAGTACGTTTTTTAGGTCTATTTTTAGGTTTGGTTATTTTTGAACCACTACCCTATAAATTATTGATAACATCGCTAGCTATCTGATCATGTTGAAAGATACGCGTGAGCATGGTCTGATTTGTTTCGCTTAATTGGTTCATCGGAAATATTTTTTGAGGCCCACGAACCCAATATAAAAGGTACGTTAAGATAGATTCATCCAGCTCAGGTACTGGTGAAAAGTCTATCAATAAGGAGATGTAAGGTAATTTCTCGTCTACCTCTAATTCCCCAATTAGGGTATCAAATGAGTGGTCTTTTATTAGTAATAAGTTATGAATGGCCGGTGCTAAGGACGGGTCGGTGATAGAATAGGATCCATCATCTTTTCTTTCTATACCTCGCATTCCCCCTGAGACAAGTGTTTCATTAGTAAAATAACCAAACATTTTTCCAGAAAATCCAAATTACCTTCTGTAATAGTGTCCGGTGAGTCTGACCCCGGCTGTGGTGCCAAGAGATCATTAGTACTTAAGTTAAGTGATATTATTTTCTTCATAATAGGTTCATTCCCTCTATTTTTTGGTTGTTAAACATTTCATTTCGATCGATTCGATATTTACTTATCGTTACTTTTTTAAAAAAATTCTAACAAAGATTAAAAAAA
>JABIQV010000080.1 GCA_018699495.1 bacterium
AGAAATGATAGTCAAGGGGGTGATTCGGCTGTTTCTGATAAAGAAATAGAGGTCCCGGTTTTTAATTCGAGTAGTGTTCCTAGTAAATTGTTAGATGTTATCTCCCACCCGTTCTATCATTCTATTTCAAATATAAATCAATATGTTTCAAGCAAATGGGATTATGATTTTATGAGACAATTAATCACAACCCAGGTGCCAGTAGACGTGTATTGTTCTAGATCGGACGAATGTAAGGACCATCTGTTGCGAGAGAATTATGATAAATTAATTCAATTTAAATCAGAAAATAGCCTTGAGAGGTATTTGGCTGTGAATACAACCTCGGGAGATTGTAAATTTATTGTACGAATTGATCTGGGAGAGAGTTACAAGATACATACGATTGGACAAATGTTGTTATATGAGGTGTATGTTAATCCGTATGATGGGTCGATGGGGTTTGATATTGTGCCTCCAGAAGGTCAAGGTCCGACAGAAGGTGAAGTTGCGGGTAGGGATGATTTTGATTATGTTTATAATAAAGACGTGGTAGTGGGTGATGGGGACTGTTATTTATATAAAAATAGATTGGATCAGCTAATTGCAATTCCAAAAGGAAATATTTTAGATGAAAGAGCGGTTTCCAAATTAGTTTTTAGGAATAATTCGGAAGGCAAAGGGGTGCTTGGGATGTCTGTTATTGCTCGTCGTTTGGATCCTTCCTTTTTAAGTGTAAAATCGTGTACTGGGACAGAGGGCTTGCGTCAGACAATGGTCAATCGGTTTAGCATGATTTTGAGGGAAAATGATATAACAAAGGTTGATATTTTAGCTTTAGGTGGAGCCGCTGATTTTTTAAAATTAATGAGTCGCAAACAAAATATTGAACGTAGATGCATTGTGAGTGATGAAGGGTTTAATGTAACCATTTTTGATGTTAAAGAACTTGGCGTTCCTAAAAAGGTTATTCTGTCTGGGTGTATTTCCCCTGGGTTTTTTGGAGATAAGTCTGGGTTTTTGGTGGAAGCTTTGATTCCTTTAGGGCTTGGATCGATTCTCTTAACAGGGACATCCGGTGGCATGGGAGCTCAAGTAGCAATGGATACAATTGTTTTACCTCAGGCTATTTTGGATTCTGAAAGGACGTCCTTTCAGTTTAACACTGAATTTTCAAAACAAGATGGGATTGTGGCCTCATTGTCAGAATATGATTCTAGTATTTTGAATTCAAAGTATAACATCGGTGTTGATTCTCCTATTGTAGAGGGAATGCAATATTTAAAAGATTTGGCTGCCAGAGAATCAGGAATTGCTTCGGTAGAATGTGAAGCTCATTATATCGCGAGGGCTATTGGTAAGGAAAATATTAAGTTTTATCCCTATTTTAGGGTGACGGATAATCCATTTACAGGGCAATCAATTAGCAGTGGAGGACATGCTGAATCCAATCCGTCTACGCCGACTAAAATGAAACCTGTAACATCCTCTAGTTCTCTTAGTTCTTCTAATGGAAGTTCTGAGAAAGCCGGTGGGCGGCGGGTAAAGACTGTTTCTTTGATTACAGATCTGATTTTAAATGTTGAATTAGGAGAAGGGTTAAATCTAAACAATCCGTCTATCTCTTATGAGAAACCTTATTCTCCTAAGAAGCAATTGGGTAGTCTAGGGAAGGAAGATCTAATTCTTCAATAATGGAATTCAAATGATTAAAAAAATATTTTCAGGTATGCGTATAGAATTTATTGACAAAGAGGACTCGGGAAGTGATGTGGCGACATTTAAAGCATTAATACAAAATGCACAGACTTTGAAATGGGTTCCGAAAAGGCAATGGGCTTCAGAAAGAATTGTTACTCTTGAATTAACACCTTCATTGGCCACTTTTATTTTTAATGAAGATTTTCCGACGAAGGCCTTACGTCAAATTATTAAATTGGTTTCTAAGCATGAATTAGAAGGTGTAACGGATTATTTGATTAAAAATCTTCAGTTTCAAGATGCTGAAGTTAAGAGTCTATGTTCGAAGGCGTTGAGTTCTAGGCCTTTATCGGAACCTCAAAGAGTAGAAATTGAAACATTTATTTTCAGAAATATAGCAAAAAAACAAAAAGATAGTGTTTATTTGGCCGTGGACCTAGTTTCTAATCCAAAAACGTCAAAAAGAACATTATCTACGGTATGGGATACGTTTCGTAAACATACTGTATTGAATCAGACAATTTTAATACATAATTCGGACTTGTTTTTGTCTGACTCTGACTTAATAGGGTTTTTGGAATCTCAGTGCAGGTCAATTCATCCGGAAATTCGTGAATCTGCGGTCCGTAAATTAGTAGACTTAGACAGGTTTAATCATGAAAAACTTAACTTTTTAAAAACTGATGATGACATTTTTGTGGCGACTGTATCAAAAGGTGAAAAACTGGGGACTCATTTAGTAAATTGTTCGATTTCTGAAGACAAGGCAAGAGGAATTTTATATGGGGCTGCGATTGGGGACGCGATAGGGGCTCCTATTGAATTTTTGACTATCGAACAAATTATCGAAAAATACAAATCTCCAGTCGATACATTTGATGCTTATGAAGGTGACAAATTTTTAAGAAGTTTACCTGGAAGCATAACTGATGATACGGATATGGGCTTACGGATTTTGGAGGCTTCTTTAGATGCGGGATGGATTGATCCTAGTGCGATAGGTGTTCATTTTTCAACAGTTGTTGGAATTATTGATAAAGGCGATATGCCAAATATAGGGTATTCAGCGAATACATCTGCTGGATTGAGAAAAGTTGAGAGAGGGGCTAATTGGCGTTTAGTAGGGAGGCATTTGGCACAGGGTTGTGGAGCTGCAATGCGTGCATTTGCTATTCCTCTTTTGTGTGATGAGCGATCTGATAATGTTGTTACATATGACGTTTCTCGACTAACACATAAAAGTCCTCAAACACTTGATTCGGCGTTAGTGGTTGTAAAAGCAATACGCTGGTTGTCAAACTTAAAGCGAGGTGACTTTAGGGTAGATTTATTTATATCGTTTCTTGACAGCCTACTTATTGAAAGTGAAGAAATGACATGTGGAATGGAAAATTTTTCCCTAGCTTTGCGTATGGAAACTGACGCGGGCTTAGCCTCCATTGGAACAAAGGGAGATGCCGTAGAGACAGTTCCCGCTGCTTTGTATTGTTTTTCAAAATTCCCCAATGATTTTAAGTCAATGTTACGACTAGCGATTAATGTTACGGGAGATTCGGATAGTATTGCCTGCATCGCAGGTAGTTTGTTTGGCGCCTATAATGGGTATTCTTCTATAGATAAGGATTATATCGATAGTTTAAGAGACAAAACTCGAATCGATGAGATAATTACTCGGTTATTTGACCAATAACTTAAATGGGTAGAATACGTGTATTAGAAAGTTTTTTTGCAATTAGGTAAATATTTAGTTGAAAACAAGGTGGAAAATAAAGTGATAGTTTTTTATAAAATAATTGCATCTAGAGTAGATGGAGATGGGGCACCTCTTCTACGACAACCGATACGGTCTGATTATGATCCTATGAAGTATCTTCTACAAAAACAAAATAAGAAAAGGGTTGATACCCGCACACCCCCATCTATAGACGATTTTTTATCTGTTCAAATATATGCTTCTGATGACAGGAAATTGAGTGCTTGTGATGTCGTCATCACGGCGCAGGAGTATTATTTAAGAAAAAGTAGAAGTGAATTTAGAGATGTCTATCCTCGTCTTAATACTGAAGATTGGGCGAATACTATACCTATATCAAATCGACTTTCAGAATTTTTGGATCAGACCTCTAATGAAGAACTGATAAAAAAGATATTAAAAATCTTTGATACTAGTGTAGAGAATTATTCATTTGAGTCTTTTTTGTTGAATCGGTTTTGTATAGCACCCTTGTTTAAGAAAGGTGACGGTTTTATAGAATCTACCTCCAATTTACAGATGGACGTTCTTAATTCTCTGTCTAAGGCGGTTTGTGCCAAGACCCCTTTTAATGATGACGCTGATATGTTTTATCGTAGCATTTATAATACGAAGGTATTTAATTGGTTGGATAAAATGGTGAGGACCATTAATGATTCTGGCCATATGAAGACCGCTATAGATCAGCGAAAAAATCTTATTTCGGTTGTTTCTGGTTTGGCAGACTGCTCTGGCTATGCTAAAGACGAGGTAGAATATAGCCAGGTTCAGCGTTTAATTGTCTGTATGAATCTAGGTTTATCAATTGATGAGAGATTCGATATTATGTCAGGGATAAGAGGGGCCTTGAGAGAAAGTGATACTTCATCTGAGTTTTGCGTTGTTGCGGTTCTCGATTTCTTGAAAGATACGTGGGCGGTTAATATGACGCAATCTGAGGATGTTGATCAGGGGTGTCGCGATATTTTGTCAACGTTATTCCTTTTGGTAAAGGGAGATTTATTTGATGAAGAGTTACTTTGGAATGAGGACGCCTTATGTTTTTATTCTACTTCAGACATAAAAGAGATGGTATTGGATATTGCAGAGGTTGGTTCAACTGACTTATTCAACGAGGGAGTGGGCGTTGCAGATGGCGAATCTAATGGTGGCATAATTATATATTTAGCCTTGGCGTTATTTAAACAACGTAATAGTTCCAGTTTTGTTTTTTCTTCTCAAGATTTGGCTATGATATTTAAGAACGTATTATTTTCTTTAGATAATCAGGAATACCCTGTTCCTAATTTTTTGGATATTCTTAAACTGTATGTTGGGGATGGGGCTTTGAGTCTGAATAGTAGCCATAGTAACCTTATTATTGATGCCGCCATTCAAGTTTTTGAGTCTGTAGGAGAGGCTTTTTATAAGCCCCTTTGTCAGGTGAAGGATTTAGATAAATTAAAAATTCGTTAAACATAACTTTTTAAGGGTATTTGATTTCTGTCCTTGGTCCTCTATTTTGTTTTCTCAATTTTTTAGATCGTGTTAAGATTTTACATTAGTCTATCGAGGCATATATGAACTACTAATGAGGTATTGATTTTTATGTAGTTTACTTTACAAACTAAGTGGGTCGGTAAATTGGATGAAAGGAATTTCTTAGGCGTGAGTCAACTTATAAATACTAAAAAAGTAAAAAGGTTTTGTTTGGCACCTTTTTTAAAGAGCGTTTTGGGAGTGGGTATCGTTTTAATCAGCACAACCCACATATTTTCAGATGTTTCATTGGACGGTTTTGATACGAAGTCTCGTGTTTCGGGATATGAAATTGAAGGAAAAGTAGTGATAGAAGGGACCCCTGTTCCTATAAGAGGGGTTTCAGTAGTAATAGGATCTTTTAAAGAGCGATCGGATAAAAAAGGGAACTTTTCGTTTAAATTAGGAGAAGGACTATATAAATTAGATGCGTCGGCCAATGGTTATACGTCTAAGCAGATATCTTTTCATGTGACATCGAATACTTCGTTGGTTATTTCACTTCCATTGTCTACTGTGATTACTGCAGAAAACCAAGATGTTTACGCTAATAGAGATAAAGAACGGTTATCGTTTTACACGTTGGGGGGAGATGCTGTTAAAACGGCGTCCGAGAGCTTCTTGTTTGCAGATACGGTTACTTCTCTTCAGATGTTACCTGGCGTTGTTAGTAATGGTTCTTTTGATGCTTCAATGTATATTCGTGGAGGTGCGTCGTATGAAGTTGGGGGGACTTTGGACGGTGTTCCTATTTATAGGCCTTATTTTTGGCAGAATCGAATTTCTATTTTTAACCCCAAATTGGTAGAGACAGTAGATTTTTATCCGGGAGGCTATGGGGCTAAAAATGGGCAAAGTTTATCTGGGATTATAGACGTAAAAACGAAAGACGGGAGCTTTACAGATCCATATTCTGAAATAGAATATAGTTTAACGGAAGTTAATTCTTATTTTACTCAGCCAATTGAAGTTAATAAATCCACGTGGATGGCTAGTTATCGGCGTACGTATTATGATGTTTTTTCTCCATTGTTTATATCAAGCTCGTCAGGACCCGTTAGTATGCCTTATCTTCAGGCATTTCAGTCAAAATATACGGATAAACTGGATGAGTTCACGACGTTTAGATTGGGTGCTTATTATTTTAATGAAGGGCTTGATTTGCCGATGGATACCTTTGGTGATGTATCTTATGACGGTCAAATGGTGATGAATAATACGCGTGTTATGCTCGTTTCGGAATTGGATAGTGTTATTGATGAATCGTTTCATAATAATGCTGTGATGTCGTTGTATTGGTTAACGGGATATTATGAACAAACAGGTGACGATTTACCCATGAGACAAGAATGGAGTGACCCGGCATTTATTATTAGAGACGACGTGACGTGGACTGGTGTAAAAAATCATACGTTGGAATTTGGTGGTATTTTACATGTGACTAGTGTGAGTGAATCTGGGACCTATACGGTTCCTCAAAATCCTTATGAACCAGAATCGGTTACAACTAATGGGACCTTTGAGATGGAATTCCCAAGCACTATCTTAGGTGTCTATATTCAGGATAGTTGGGATATCTCTGGCGAACATCAAATTCAATCGGGTATCCGTGTAGATATATCAAAGATAGATGAATTTGATTTGAATATTGGATTTCAACCACGATTAAGTTGGAAGTGGACATTGGACCCGTCTTTATTGTTAAAAACCTATGTTGGAAAATATCAGCAACAGCCTTATCGATCGAATCGAAATATTCTTTCAGCTACAGAAGTGGATACAATAATTGCGGATCTTGAAATGGAAGAATCTGTTCATTATGGTGTCGGATTTGAGAAATATTTGAATGAACAATTACTTTTAAAAGCAGAGGTTTTTTATAAAGATTATACTGGAGTAGGCGTTAATAGTGTGGATAATTATCCAGAACGGTTAATGTTAAATGATGGGTATGGGCGTGCAAAAGGCTTTGAATTAATGATACAGCAGTTGTCGGGTGGGCCTATTGAAGGATGGCTAACTTATACGTATTCAAAATCGGAACGACATGATTTGGATGGATGGTATTCGCCCGATTATGATGTGGAACATTCTGTTAATTTATTTGGATCTTACAATTTATCAAAAACGTCCAAGATAACTTTGGCAACAAAGTGGAGCACAGGAAGGCCCTACACCCCTGTTTTGG
The DNA here is from genome assembly GCA_018699495.1 of bacterium. Lineage (GTDB taxonomy): Bacteria > Margulisbacteria > Marinamargulisbacteria > JABIPA01 > JABIPA01 > JABIPA01. The sequence goes on from JABIQV010000080.1 coordinate 7,140, forward strand.
GGCAGCAAGTTAATGAATCTGGAGATGTTGAATATTCAGAAGGAGATAGATTTTCCGAACGATTTGGGGATTATTTTAGATTAGATATTTGGTTCGAAAAAGATGGAGCCGAGGTAATGATACCTATTCCTTTTTTACCGTCAGAACATAAGTTTTTAGGAATTTTCCCGGTGTACACGTTTAAAGGGAGTCAGCGATTTGGGCTATATAATGCGCTAAATAGTCAAAGTCCAACTGAGTATTTTTGGGATGAAGAAGATAATTCTAGTGGGTTTGAGGTTGATTATCCTCGAATGCCGGTTATTGGAACGACAATATATTTGTGACATGAGTTATTTTTATAACGAGATTTTTGACGCATAAAGGAGTAGTTTATGATTTTTGGATTATTTGAAAAAGGTGGCATGGTGATGTGGCCTTTGTTTGGGGTCGCTGTTGTTGCTTTTTATTTGATTGTTTATAAGGCAATTTTGCTTTTTAAATTGAACTTGGATAATCGGAAAGACGTTGGGTTGTTGGATTTACGAGATTTATTACGTGAACGAGATTTTGATGGATCGGAAGTTCTTTTGACCATGGATACGGGTCGAAATAGAATTTTGAAGAAAGGGATAAGTTATCTTCGAAAGGGGTTTCAGGACGAGACCATAAAAGATCGTCTACAAATGATCTACGATGATGAAGTAGAGAAACTAGATAAAGGGATGTCTCTTATATTGGTCCTTGGAGAGATTATGCCAATGTTGGGATTGCTTGGAACCGTTTCAGGTATGATTCAGGTATTTAAGGCTATTACGGCTTATGGAACTGGGGATGCTCAGGCGTTGGCGTCTGGAATTTCTGAAGCATTGCTTACTACTGAGGTTGGCCTTGTATTGGCCATTCCTACTATGTTTTTTTATACTTTTTTGAATTCGAAAATTGAGTCTCAGTCTAGTTTATTGAGACAATCGGGGGCCACTGTTGTTACGGTGAGTAGGGTTCTTCAGGCTAAAGATAAAATGGCGTCTCTACCTGAGGGGTAAACGTATGTTTGATAACCATAGAAAAAAACGGTCTGCTAAATTAAGCATAGCTCCTTTGTTGGACATGATTTTTATTTTACTAATATTTTTTGTTGTTTCTACGACATTTAGTAAATTACCTGGAGTAAAAATTAACAAGCCTGAGGCGAAACATGCAGAGTCTTTATCACCGAACAATATTTTGATTGGAGTTACTCAGGACGGACGATATTTTATTAATGAAACCAGGTATTCATTGGAAGAATTGAAGCAAAAACTGGCGCTTAAGTTTTCTACTAACTCTAAATTGAGTGTTGTTATCGTTGCTGATAAATTGTCGAGACTAAAATTTACGATAGATATCATGGACATGAGTAAAGATGTTGGCATTCTTGATATTTCGATTGCCGAAGAAAAAATAGAATGATTCGAATTGTTTCGTTTCTAATTTCGACTTGTATAACGTTAGGCCTATTTTGGATGTTATTTGAGCCTGAACGCATAATTTTGACTAAACAGCCTACTCCTTCCCACTTTTATAAACTATATAAACCGAAACGAGTGGTTGCTTCTCCTAAAAAGAAGATTGTTAAGTCTAAAGTAAAGGAACGACCTAAAAAGGTCTCTAAAAAGATGAGCACACAAAAAATAGTTCCTAATAATTTTCAAAAAAAACCAAAGTCACTTTCTAAACCATTGCAAGATGATCGGAAAAAATTGAGAGACGACATACTATTGGACGAGGAGATTGTTGACCAGATGGAATATAATAGAGAAGCTACGGATATTACAGAGCTAGATCAAGAGGTCGTTATTACAGCTCGCTTAATACCTAAATATCCTGAAATTGCGAAGAAGGCAGGGAAAGAGGCTATGGTCCTTGTAGAAGTTGTAATCGATGAGAGGGGTAACGTTATTCATGCGACGGTTGTTTATGTCAGTTTGAAAAATTATGGGTTTGAAGAGTCCGCGTTGGAGGCTGTAAAGAAGATGTTATTTAAACCCATTGTTCAAGACGGACATGCTATGAAAGTAAAAATTAATTATCCAATAAATTTTGTATTGATAGAGTAAAGATAGTCACGCCATTTTAAGGATGAATATTATTAAGAGTTATAAGAAACCTTAAAGTTGGCTAAACTTTGCCGCAATTTTTGAGTGTGAGTTACATCTAGTGTTTGCTTGGATTTCATTGCATAAAATAGAATCTCATGAAGCAACTCAAGCTCTAACTGCAGCTTATCATATCCTTTTCCTTTTTTCTTAGACACGGGCTTTAGACGTTGCGTCATAAAGTATTCCGAGACAATGTGTTGAATTTTAGTTGCGTGTTCTTCTTTTGTGTTGGTCCAACGGATAATTTGGTTAAAGTTTTTGTCATTTTCTGCGCTCAGTGACTTAATTTTATTCATAGCTTTCTCAATTGTTTTGGAGTGTTCAGTGATTGCTATTATACGGTGCGAGTCATCGTATATTCCGCAGGGAACCTGACAATGTGCGTAAATGGAGGTAGAAAAAATTAATGTCGATAAACTAAAAAGTAGTAATAGCGCTAGTTTCATTATGGGGACTCCTCGAAATTTCAAGAAATTTTAAATATTTTTAGATACAAAAATCAGTATCCCATCCGACTAATTGGCTGTCAATAAATGAAAATGGATTCTTATCGTTTAAAAATTAGGCGTATTATAAATTGAGGTAAATTATCCCAGGATGGGTGCCGTCATAGAGGATGTCACTTTTGTAGCTTATTTTACTCCGTTGTTTCTGAGTGGCCGACGTGGTATCTTTTTGGCAGCTAACGTAACAGAATAAACGTGATAAGTTTAATTTTAACGAAAAATTGTTCGTTAATTATCTATTTAAACAGTGACCTGATTTTTAAACAGCCACCTAAACTTTCATTGATATTCTAATTTGATTAGATAGGGATTTTCAAAAAATTTACAATCCCGTAAACGAAAGGAATAAGGTGTTACACCTATGGAAACAAAAAATCAGGAATCTCAGGATTCTCAAGAAATTCAACAAATTCAAGAAACTCAAGAGGTTCAACCCGATAAAGACTCTTTTGAGTCGTTAGGGTTATCTTCAATACTGATGGATGCTTTGAACAAAAAAAACTTCAAAAAAGCGACTCCAATTCAAGCGGCTACTATACCAATTATATTAAAATCTGATAGAGATATGATTGCTCAAGCTCAAACAGGAACAGGAAAAACGGCTGCATTTGGTTTGCCAATGTTGGATAAATTGAATCCAGGCGCTTCAGATGTTCAAGCAATTATCGTTACACCAACTCGTGAATTAACGATGCAGGTTTCTCGTGAATTGTCTGAATTAAAAGGTGCTAAAAAATTATCGATTGTACCAATATATGGTGGTCAATCGATTGATTTACAAAAACAACAACTAAGAAGAGGACGAGACATTATTGTTGGAACCCCTGGTCGAGTATTGGACCATCTTAAGCAAAAGACATTTACACTTTCTCAAGTTAAAATGCTAGTTCTTGATGAAGCTGACGAAATGTTGAATGGTGGATTTATTGAAGACATCGAACTTCTTTTATCTAAAACTGGTGACGAGAAACAAATTCTATTATTTTCTGCTACTATGCCTCAATCTGTATTGAGATTAGCTCAAACATATATGGTTGACCCTCAAACTATTCAAGTTGCGAGGTCTGCAACTAACGAATCGTTAACCGAACAATTCTTTTTGGAATGTGGAATGTATAATAGGTTTGGCGCATTATGTAGAGTAATTGATGTCCAAGATGAGTTTTACGGATTAATTTTTTGTAGAACAAAACGTGAAGTTGATCAGTTATGTGAGCAACTTGTGCAGGTTGGATATCCTGCAGAATCGATGCATGGTGACTTAAGTCAACATCAACGTGAGTCAGTTTTGAAAAAATTTAGAAACAAGACAAGTAAAATATTAGTTGTATCAGATGTTGCAGCGCGTGGGTTGGATATTAATGATTTAACTCATGTTGTTAATTATTCACTTCCTCAAGATGCTGAATCATATGTTCATAGAGTCGGGCGTACTGGACGAGCTGGGAAAACAGGAATGGCTATTTCTATTATTTCTCCAGCTGAATTTAGACGTATTCGATGGATTGAAAATGTAACTAAAAAATCAATTAAAAAGATGGTTGCACCAACTCTTGATGAGATTGAAGCTAAACGTAAAGGTAGAATCAATGATTTAATTGAAAAAACTATGGCGAATAAGAAAGAATCTGGTTATGAAGCATTCGCTATAGAATTGCTTGAAAAACATGAAGCCAAAGATGTTCTTGTTGGGTTATTAGGATTAATTACGCCAACAAATACGACAAAATATAAAATGTCAGAAGAACGTTCGTATAACGGCGGTGGTGGACGACCAAACAATAATGGTCAATTTCAACGTCGACGGTTTAAAGATAGTGGGGCTGGACCTAGCCAAGGTCGTCGTCCTTTTCGTCAGTCAGGTGGTTACGGCGGCGGTGGACGAAGTGAATCAGGTAATGGCGGCGGCGGTTACGGCGGCGGCGGACGAAGCGGTAACGGTAATAGTTATGGTGGAGGCCGAGGCGGCAATGGCAATAGTTATGGCGGAAACGGTAACGGTAATAGTTACGGTGGAGGAAATAATAACGGTAATGGAAACGGCGGATACAGAAAAAAATCATATGCTGGTTCTGGTGGGTCTTCATACTCTTCTAACTCTGAAAATAGATAATAAAAAATTAATAATTAATTTATTAGGGCTGTCCTTTTTGGGCGGCCCTTTTTTTTTGTTTGATATTTTCAATTTTTTTGGGAATTACTAAAGACTTAAACCTTGTTTTGTATCATTTAATGAAAAATTTATTATTTTTGCGTCTTATTTCTAATCAATATTTTCTAACTATTTTTTTTGCTTTTTCTTTTAGTATTTTTTGAATTCGTTCGGGACTTACAATATTAATATGTTCACCTAACCCCAATAAAAAATTATAAAGCCAGTCATTTTCAGGCAAATTTATAGTAAGTTTATAGGTAGAATTTTTTTGTTTGATTATAGAATCAAGTCCAAATGTGTCCCCAATTGAGCGTTTTATTGGTTCTGAAAAAGTGAAACATATCTCAGTTAAGTTTTTTATTGAATAGGGTGTTTCCTGCTTCATGTCTTGAATTGTTTTATTACGACGAGTGAATATGGTTTTGCTTTGTTGAATATTAGATAATCTAGAGAGGCGGAATAATCGGTAGTTCTTCTTATTTAGACAATATCCAAATATATACCAACTTGTGGCTTTCATTAGAAGTGTCATTGGCTCTATTTCTCGGGTTGTTTTTTCACTTTTTAGATTTTCGTAATCAAAAGATATTAATGTTTCTTCACATATGGATTTGTGAATGGTTGATAATAAACTATCTTGGATTTTTTTGAATCCCCAAGGTTGGGAATCAATAATGATATGATTTGTTTTTTTATAGATATCATTGGATTTTTCTGGAGGAACGAGGCTAGAAATAATATCTAATGTTTTACTAATTGATGGGTGAGAAAATCCGCTTTGAACAGATGATAAAGAAGATAGAATGTGGCTTAGATCGTCTGCAGATAGCACTCGAGAATCTACAAGATAGTCTGGCATAATTTCCCAACCCCCATTGGTTCCCTGTTTTGAAACTAAAGGGATATTTGAGAGAGAAATTGTTTGTAGGTCTCGATGAATGGTTCGTTTTGATACTCCAAATTCTGACGCTAGTTCTCGGGTCGTTAATCTCTTTTTTTTAAGTAATTTGATTACGATTGCTAGGAGGCGTTCAAGTCTCATTTTTGTGCATATCTTGTGTAAGTAGTAAAAAGTCTTTTTTAGGGATTTCAAAATGACCAAGCCTAAATTTGAAACCCCATTGTTTTGGGTTAGTAATAAATTTCAATGATTTTAAATAAGGACGAACGGAAATGTCATTACTTGGTTTCCAATCTATTTTCATGCCAAATGGATGAAATGAATCATCCATTTGGTGTTGAAATGTTTTGCCGTCAGTTATTTGGCCGAAACCAGTAAAGCATTGGTATGGTTTTTTATCGCCGTATTTTTCAGTTGG
>JABIQV010000002.1 GCA_018699495.1 bacterium
CCTTATAAGATTTCCTATCACTATTTCCTAATTTTTTCATGTTACTATTTTTCATATATAAAAATTCAATCAGTATTATACCATCGTATGAAAAATAAAAAAGATACTCACAAGTTTAAACCATTACAAATTATGAGCCTTAACATACGTTTATAAAGTTACTAAATACATCTTCAAAAAAATCTACACCACATGCTGATGAAACTGATACCAAGTCGTTCTTCAATATGCTCTCTTTCTGAAATTAGATGCTCACATTTTATAAATAGTAATCAATTCCGGCATCTAATATCATTAATGATTTTTCAGCTTTGTTACTATTTATTGGACGTTCTAAAAATCGTTACTTTTAGAACCCGCTCTGTTTGAATTTTTTTTCACTCTACCTATATAGTCTGGATGGTTTCCACTCAATATCATATGCCGTTCCCTAAAAGCTTATTAATTAATCAGAAAGCATTTTCAGTTTACTTTGCCCGAAAAACAAAGCCTTAACCGACATCTAATCAAAACTTAAAAACATCCCCAACCCCACCAATCCGAAACACCCGTTTCAAAAACAAATAATGATTCATAGACGTAGTCGCATAATTAATCTCTAAAATAATCTTCTTCTTCCGAACCACAGACTTACTATGCAACTTCAACTGAAACCGCTTAATCAACGCCCCAATCTCCTGAATAGCCACCACAGATTTAATCTCAATTTGCATATTAAACGTCTCTAGCGCTTTATCCTTATTACTAAACGGTTTAGAAAGAATCAAAAATAAAAATATAACCGCCCATAAAAATACAGCCTGAAGAAAAAACCCTGCTCCCACTAACATCCCCAACGCACTAGCCACCCATAACGTTGCGGCAGTCGTAAGCCCCTTAATGATATGCTTAGAATGAAGAATCGCTCCTCCCCCAATAAAACCAACCCCGGACACAATTTGTGCAGCTATCCTTGAAGGGTCCCCTTGATAAGAAAATTGAAATGATAAATAAGTCAGAGCTGTAGACCCTAACGCAATAAGCGTATGTGTCTTTAACCCTGCCGGCTTACCTTTTACTTCCCGTTCCAGCCCGATCATACTGCCTAAAATTAGAGACAACAAACATCGTATCAAAAAATCTACAGGAATAAAAAAATTAGGAACTGGAATTACCATAACAACCCTTTTTTACACTAAATCCAAAAAGTTTCGTAATATATCTTTACCATTTTCCGTTAAAATAGATTCAGGATGAAACTGAATCCCTTCCAATGGGTACTTTTTATGCCGCACACCCATTATAACACCGTCGTCCGTTTGAGCAGTCAATTCCAATTCATCAGGCATTGTTTCTGGATCCAAGACCAAGGAATGGTATCGCGTTGCAACAAAAGGATTAGGAATGTTACAGAAAACTGTTTTCCCATCATGCTTAACATCGGACGTTTTTCCATGCATTAAGGTTGGAGCGTACGTAATTTTACCTCCAAATATTTCCGATATCACCTGATGGCCTAAACAAACACCTAAAATAGGAACGGTCTTATAAAAATGACGAACAACATCCGCAGATACCCCCGCATCCGACGGCCTACCCGGCCCAGGCGATATAACAATATGAGTCGGCCGTTTCACTTCAATATCCTTAATCGTGCACTTATCATTCCTAAAAACAACAATATCCTGTCCCAATTCACCCAGATATTGAACCAAGTTATAAGTAAACGAGTCATAATTATCAATAACAACTAACATAAAATATAAACCTCTAAACTCTCAATAAAATTATCCATTCAATTCAAATAAAAATCCCCAGTTCCCCCAAAATAGTCTCACCCGCACCTATAACCCGTATACATAAAAATGCCCGTTTTCAGATTTATATGCCGTGTATATCTATACACAAATACAAATATGGAAGCGGACATTTTCATGTAGATGGGTTATAGGCATGCCATAACCATCCCTTTGGCCTTGTTCCTTGTTTCCTGAAATTCATTTTCAGGAACAGAGTCAGCAACAACCCCCGCTCCAGCCTGAACATAATAGTTATCATTTTCATAAATAATGGTTCGAATAGCAATACAGAAATCCATATTCCCTCTAAAATCAAAGTATCCGATTGCCCCAGAGTAAATCCCACGTTTTTCAGGCTCTAACTCATCAATAATCTCTATCGCCCTAATTTTAGGAGCGCCACTAACCGTTCCGCAAGGAAATGTCGCCTTAAATAAATCAAAGGCATTTTTAGACTCATCTATTTTACCTTCAACGTTAGAGACCATATGTAAAACATGCGAATACTTTTCTATTTCTTTAATCGAGGTTGTCTTAACAGAATTATATTTACAAACGCGTCCCAAATCATTTCGTCCTAAATCAACTAACATAATATGTTCAGCACATTCTTTTTCATCATTTAGTAACGATTCGATCATTTCGTCTTCTTTTCCAATTATCCGAGGTCTTGTCCCGGCAATTGGTCGTAACGTAGCATGTTCATCTTCCAATCGAACTAATATTTCAGGTGATGTTCCTATAATTATCTGCTTCTCAAATTGAAAGTAAAACATATATGGAGACGGATTAACGGATCGAAGTTTCCGATACACTTCAAACGGTCTTTTCTTAGAATCAATACTAAATTTTTGAGATAAAACGAGTTGAAAGACATCCCCTTCATAAATATGATCTTTAACCTTATCAACATGCTCCAAAAAATCTTCTTTTTTATAATTTGACTTCGTTTTTGAATAAGGGTCTTTTACCGACTGAGAATCAATATCGACATGATACTCCGTCAAAGGTTTCTTAATCCGATGCTCAATCTCATCTAATCGTTTTCTAGCTCCGGATTCGTCGCCATCAATACTCCATACGAGCAAAATAATTCGTCGCTTAACATGGTCAAAAATTATCATGACACGAGGGAACATAAATTGACCTTTTACAGTATCATTGGTTGTTCCTTTCAAAGAAACAGGTTCAATATCTTCAATTATTTCCCACGGAAAAAAACCAACGGCTCCTCCCACAAATTTTGGGAGTCCTTCCACATGCTCAATTTCAAATCGAGACATCAAATTTTCAAGAGCATCAATTGGATTATCTTCATAATTATATGACACACCAGTAATATCAACAGAGATAGCGACGCCCTTCGCCTGAAAGGTACAAAAAGGGTCCAATCCAATAAAAGAATATCGTGCAATATTCTCGCCACCTGTCACACTCTCTAACAAAAAACTATTCACGCACCCTAATTTCATATAAAGAGAAACGGGTGTTTCAAGATCGCCCAACATTTCCTTAAAAACGGGTTTCAATTTAAAAGTTGGGATTGTTGAACTCATAATTTAAAGTTTAGAAACTGGTTGCAAATCAGAACAAAGAGATCGAAACGATACATTCTGATATGTAGTAGACTGATTTGCAAAAGCAAGCGCCTTGTCTGCCATCAACACAAGATCCGTTTTAAAATCAATATCTTCCGATAATTCACTAAACACCATAGCTTCTGCATTTAAAACAATCTCTCTATCTGAAGATGTACCAAATTTAATAGGAAACGATGCAAATCCAATGGCTGATCTTAGACTAATTGAAGAATCGGTGGAATCCTCCAGGTATTTAATTCTACTATTATGAACACGCTTAAAATGTTCATTCCATAAATTTTTGACCCACCCTCGTACATTTTCGTCTTTCTCAAGGTCAATAACGTTTACCGATGACACGCCTTCTAACTCAAGTAAAATTTTATCTTTATCGCCATTCGAGTTTATTATTTTCATCAATTGATAGTTTCTATGATCAATAAATTCAGACACTTCTCTAGCCAAAATAGACGCCTGCTTTGAGTTTGTATTTCGAACCAAAACTCCAAATTCATCAAAATCAAATCGTCCCATCAATGCACCATTGACTAAAAATTTCTGTATCCCAATTTTCAAAGACGCGATAAGTTGATTACAAAGGTCATGTCCAAACAATACGTTCAATTCGGATAAACCGTTTAATTTAATTTTTAATAACGACACATTCAACCTATTTTGCTCACAAAATTTGACTTCATTATCAATGCTCTTTAAAAAAGACTGTTTACTATATAATCCTGTTTCCTTTTCGACTGAAACATTAAAAACATCATCGATAGACACGCCAATAAATAAATCACTTAATTCACGGACAATGTCCCAAACCGTCGTATAGTCCCTTAACTCAAATGAGCGTTCGGCATCTCTATAAAGGGTAAACAATCCAACGATCTCGTTCCCAGCTTTAATAGGAAACGCAAGTACTGACACATATCGAGTATCAGATAACAACGGAGAATGTAAGTCCCGTTCAAACACTGGGGTTCCTATAAGAGCTACCTCTAAAACAGTGTCCTGAATATTAAACACCTGTCCTTTAAAAAAAGATTTATCCGTTGACGAATATACAACAGATCTTGCGTCGTGCTTCAAAGAAACAACACATTGCGCCCCTTCAAAAAAAGAGGCTATAAACACTGTCACTTCATCTATTTTTTTCTCTATTAAAAAACTCGAATTCATAAATTTTAAACATTTGATTTCCAAGTTCTTATGCAACATTGTTTGGTCAAAGCCCTTTCGGGCATTTAAAAACAACTTCCTCTCTAAAACTATCTTTTTAACCAGTTCTTTATCGGAAAAATTATCTAATTTTTCGGCTTGCTTTAATGTTCGTATATCTAAAAAAACCTTTAATAATTTCTGCAATTTTTCTCGAGAATCCGTAAAACTAACTATCCCATCGCTTCGATTAATCCATTCTTTTTTAAGAATAAGGTCACTATGACAAACAACCCATAAAACAATTGTCTGCGACGCCGCTTTAATCTTTTCAAATTCAGCATTAAATTTTAGATTCGGAGCGATGATTAAAACATCAGGATCGGATTGAAAAATATATTGACTAAACCGAGAGGCATGGGTCTCTACATGAACAAGCACTTTTCCGTGTTCATCAACAGATTCCAGTTTATCTAAAAACAAAGAAGACTCAATATTAGTAAGAATTTTAATCAAAATTTATCCTATATTTCCAATAGGAGAACAGTTCTCAAAAGCGGGTACCACCGTATGATCCTCTAAATTTACATCAGTTAGCACCGTATGTGATTCTATAATACAATGTTTCCCAACCACTGAATGCCCCTTAATTACTGAAAAAGGATGGATAACTGTATCTTCGCCAATATAGACGTCCTGATCAATAAATGTAGATTTAGGGTCAATAATGGAAACACCGGAAAGCATAATCTCTTGATTCTTTTTATCAAATCCAATCGCATTTAAAACAGCAAGATCCTGTCTCGTATTAGCTCCCAAAACTTCCGTGAAATCGTGCAAACAAAAAGCCTCTACACGTTCATTTTTCTTCTTTAAAATATGGATAATATCCGTCAAATAATATTCACCTTGTGTATTATTCGTACCTAGTTCTGCAAGCCCGTCTACTAAAAATGTTTTATCAAAACAAAATACACCTGTATTTATTTCTTTAACCAACAAATCCTCGGGACTACAATCTTTAGCTTCTCGAATCCCTAGTAACTCCCCATCAGAGGCTCGTATAATTCGTCCATATTTAGCAGGATCCTCCAAGTTTGCAGTTAAAACAGTTGCTTTCGCACCAGAGTTATTATGATAGTGAACCAAACTATTTAAAGTATTAGGAGAAATTAAAGGACAATCTCCAGCCAAAACTAACACAACATCAGACGTATCGTTGTTAAATTTATTTGAAGCTTGCAACACGGCATGCCCTGTCCCTAGCTGTTCCTTTTGCTCAACAAACGTTAACTTATCATTAGAAAAAGAGTCCTTAATAGAGTCTCCTCCAAATCCAACAACAATATAAATCTGATCTGCAGAAATCTTTCCTAACGAATCCACAACATGGTGAACCATAGGTTTTCCACAAACAGGATGTAATACCTTAGGAACCGACGATTTCATTCGAGTTCCTTTTCCCGCCGCCAAAACTACTCCGATTAAACTCATAATACCACCATTTTTTACTACTATTTTTACTTCTATTTCTTGAACATTTACCGTACGTTATGATAATATCATTGTGCCCTAAAAATAACAAAAAAGAAAAAATTCTCGTAGTAGGTGGAAATCATGAAATTAAACATTAAATCAAGACACTCAAACGTATCTCCTGCAGTAAAAGAATATGCAGACAAAAAATTATCGAAAATGGACCGGTTTTTTTCAAACATTCAAGAAATAGTTATTGAATTTGACATTTTAAAAAACAAAGACGACACAGAAAGACAATATGCTTCAGCTACTGTATGGGCGTCTGGCACAATTTTACGTGCACAAGAAACGTCAGAAACATTATATGCAAGTATCGATTCCATATTCGACAAACTTGAAAAGCAATTAAAAAAATACAACGAAAAGCTAAAAGAACATAAAGGTAACTCAGAAAAGAAATTTTTTGCTCAAACAAAGACCGTGAAAACGAATGAAAATTCTAACCACAAAAAATCACATCTTCACACAAAAGAATACAGGCCAAAACCGTTAAGCCCGGAAGATGCAGCAAGTATTATTATTGATGAACACTTAGATTTTTTAATGTTCAGAAATTCAACAACTGAAGAAATTAACGTCATTTATCCAACAAACTCTGGTGAGTTTGAATTAATGGAACCTTAAGAACTCTCAAAACAAACTGACAGTTCCAAAATTGAACATCGGGCCGCAAATTTCAGACATGAAATAGCGGCTCGAGAATCAAGACAAGAACAGCCTAGTCCTCTCAATTACTTTTCACCTATATTCAAATAAAAATTCAAGTTGTTTATTATTGGGCTGTATTTCGCTTATAACAAATCACCAGAGACCGATAAAAACAATCTCGGCGGTGTCATTCCTGCGAAAGCAGAAATCCAGTCAACCTAAATAAATAGGATTTAAACGTATGGCAGCATAAATAATAAGGAGTTAATGGTTTTTCACGAACAAAAACACGGCCATTCTAAGATATTTTTTAACTGTCCCTTAGCCAATCAAACCTAGGAAGTTCAAGCAATTTATCATTTTTTAACAAAGCTAACCGAACCCAACCCATTCCAATAGAAACTCTACCTAACGTAGTTACCTTGAACAGTTCACAGTCGATCTTAAACCTAACTTTTCTCACATCAACTATTTTCAACTTGATCTCTAAAATCTCGCCAACAGACGATTCCTTCGATAGTTTGACCCCCGTTTCTGTAGCAACTAGTCGAGTATTTTCACCCCCGAAGTTATGTTCAGACACGCCCTTAGATTCAAAAAACGCCACTCTAACATCGTGTAAAATATGTTGAACTTCAATTATTCCCAAATGATTTCCATAATTCATATCAGACACGCGAATTCGACGAGAAAAAAAAGTCATGTTAGCCCTCCATCAATATTAATAACTTGTCCTGTAATATAAGACGATTGAGCGCTAACCAAAAATAAGGCTAAAGAAGCCACTTCGCCAACCGTTCCTACCCGTTTAAATAATACGTGTGATTCTAACGACGCTCTCATAGAACCCGCCATGTTTTTATTGATATCTGTCTCTACCAACCCTGGAGCAATCGCATTACAGCAAACGCCACGCGAAGCCAATTCTTTAGCGACTGACTTGGTAAGTCCGACGATCCCTGATTTTGAAGCGCAATAAGCAACCGTTCCAGCAGCCCCTAACTGTCCAAGAGCAGATGAAACATTTAAAATTCTACCTTGATCACTTTTCATAACCCATTTTGTAGAATACTTTAGGACATTAAAAATCCCTTTTAAATTAACATCAATTACCCTATCCCATTCCGTTTCTTCCAATTTAAAAATTAAACTTGGTTGATGGGAAATCCCCGCGTTATTGATAACTATGTCTATTCTTTTATAAAGACCAACTACTTGCTTCACGGCCTCTTCAACCGCTTTGGAATCAGAAATGTCTAGACAGCACCCAAAATGTGTCCCGTCCCCCGAACCATCATCAAGTTTTTGCATCGTATCTTTAAGCGTATCTTCATGTTGAGTAAAACAAACGACGGACACATCTTCTTTTGCCAAAGCCACGCAAATAGCTTGCCCAATCCCGCGTCCTCCGCCTGTGACGATTGCCACTCTTCCATTTAACTTAAGGTCCATATCTTTAGTTAACGAGTTCTCAAACTCTACTTTGATTCTTTATTAGAAAAAATAAACGTCTGTGGATGAATAAAGTATTTAATCGCCATAGTTTGCACATCTTCTTTTGTAAGTGTTAGAAGTTCAGACTCCAATTTTTGATAATAATCAAAACCGCGACCATACAATTCATCTGTGGCAACTTTCATAGAAAATGAATCCAACGTACTAATTTGATCTTTATAATAAAAACGAAGCTGAGCAACCGCTAACTCAAATTCCTTATCAGAAATGATATCTGTTTGCAAAGACTCAACCTGTGCAAAAATCATCGATTCAACCGTTTCTATTTTATCTTTACTAGACAAGGCCACGATAACAAACGCACCGGGTTCCATACCTGCCAAATTAGACGCCTGAACAACATATACAAGTCCATGTTCTCTCAATTCATTATGTAGTCGTCCTCCGGGGTAACTCATTCCGGAAAGGACAGAATTCATCAAATCAACTTTTACTTTATCCAACGAATTAGAAAAATTAAAACTATCAAATCCTATAAAAATTGATGCTACATCTTGGGGAATTTGTAGTTCAAATTTGTTGTTTTGACTATTCAACGGTCTATCAATAATTTTAGAAAAATCTTTTGCCAATTCAGATGCAGTTGTTTCTATCAATCGTGATTTAACTTTTTTAATAGCGACTTCAGCGTCCTTAATAGCAGATTCTTCATTAAAATCCCCAAAAATGGTTATAACAAGATTTTCCAAGTTAAGCGTTTCATCAAAATGTGCCCTTAAGTCTTTAACAGTCAGTGATTCGACTGACTCAACTTCCCCCAACGTAGATAACGAATAAGGATGTCCTTTAAAAAATTGTTTGTTAAATTCATATCTACCCACCCGATACCATTCATCCTCACGCTGAGAAATCCACTGAAGAACTTTTGACTTTTCTAAAGAAAAATCTTTTTCATTAAATTCAGGGTTAAAAAAGGTATGCAAAAACAAAGGAAATAATTCGTTAAAATCATCGGACAAGCAATCCAAGTTATAATAAATCGTATTACGTCCCGAGGCGCCTTCCATTTCGGCTCCTTTCCCTTCAACCAATTCCTTAAGTTGTCTTTTTTCATATCCAACAGCACCATTTCCTAATAAACGTGCAACAAAATTGCTCACACCATTGGTAGCTTCATTTTCACTTCGAAGTCCACCCAAAACCATTACCTTCGCATACACTTTAGGAAGTGACGAATCATGATACATGATTAATTTAACACCATTTTCCAAGGTCTTTAGAACCGGTTTATTTTGTTCTATATTTTTCTTTTCTTTTACAACAATAGTCTTTTCATCATCTTGAGGAGTCTCAGGCTTTAAGACTGTAATAACAACCCTATCAAAATTTAGATATGTCTTCGCAACAGACACAACGTCCTTTGGTTTAATTGAACTAAAGTTATTTATATAGTCCTCAAAAAAATGAATCGAATTCCCATATAAAACACCCTGCCCAACTCGTGATACTTTTTCATCAATACTAGTAATTGAAAATATATCGTCAGCCAATTTTTGTTTTTTCGCTTTTTCAATCTGTTTTGAATTCAAGTTTCCATTTTTAATGTCTTGAATCACAGTTTCCAATTGGCTGACAATTTTATCCACATTCTCGGCTTTGGTTTCAAAATAAAATTCAAAATACCCGTTGGTATACGTCGGTGTATTTGAGGATGTGTTTACATTAAATGCTAACTGAGTATCTTCTACAAATAATTGATACAATATAGAATTCTCGCCATTTCCTAAAATAAAATCTAATAAATCCAAGGGGTATAAATCGTCAGAAAACAAATCTACAGTTGAGAACCGAATACTTAAATACGTAACATTTGTTTTTCCTTCTTTTACGCTCATTCGCTTAGAAAAAGACTCTGGTTCCTCTTCATACAAATAAACAGGGCTTGCGACCATTGGCCGTTTTCCAAACGTTTCTTTTGCGTATTCAATAACTTCGTCAGCGTCAACATTTCCACCCACAGCTAAAATCATGTTTGATGGAATATATCGCTGTTTATAATAATCCATTAATGCTTGCTTGGACGTCTTTTTGAAATTATCCAAATATCCAATGACTGGATACTTTACGGGGCTGTATTTAAAAAAGTTGGACTGACATTGATAATAAAATTTACGTTGAATACTTACGTCGTTTTTTTCAATCTCCTTAATAATAACGTTGTGTTCCCTATCAAATTCTTTTTGGTTAAACTCACAATCAAACATCCATTCATTCAAAATATCTATCCCATCTAGAGTGAATTCTGGCACCGTATTTATATAATACGATGTATGGTCGGTCGTCGTGTACGCATTAAAAGCGCCTCCCAAAAGAGATATTTTTTCCTTATATTGGTCCTCTGTCCTGACAGAGGTAGACCCTCCTGCTACAACATGCTCTAAATAATGGGACAACCCGTGGCCTAAAAATGGTTGTTCATCAATAGATCCTGCCCTTACAAACGTTTTTATAGAAACCAAACTCGCAGAAGGATCTGGCACAACTAAAACTGTGAGCCCATTGTCCAAAACCACTTCTTTCACATCGATATATGACGAAATATCCACCTCTTTAACATCTCCTTTATTTTCATTACATCCAGACAACATACTCAAAAAAACTAAAAGTCCAATTGCAATAATACCAAACGACTTTGTTCCGAAAACACATTTTGACCTATCTATAGTTCCTAATTCATTCTCATTTAAACCCATCGGCTAAACTCCCTTATTGACCATAAATCTCAACAAACACGCACCCCATATTATATTAAAGAATTCTTCATTTTAAAGGATAATGATATAAATGGAAACGATGACAACCAAAGACACCTTATTTTTAAATGAAAAAATGGGAGATTCCCCTTTTGAGTTCAACCAATCCACAGCAAATGTTTTTGATGACATGTTAAATAGAAGCGTTCCATTTTACCAAACAATTCAGCGTCTAATTACACAAACTGCCATCCAACACCTTTCACTACAAAAACACCCTACAATCATCGACTTTGGCTGCTCTTTAGGCACAACCCTTATAAACATAGGTAACGCACTCGACACACCATCGACACTCATAGGCATAGACTCAAGCCCGTCAATGATCGAAAAAGCCAAGGCTAATTCAAGTCCACAAAAACACAAGTCACTTAAAAAGCATACTTATAAATGGATAGAACAAGACTTAAATAAAAAAGTTACCCCTCTTCTTCCCAAATCCACACTAATTATTATGAACCTCACCCTGCAATTCATCAAAAAAGAAAACCGCCTCCAATTACTTAAGTCCATCTACGAAACGCTTGATGATGATGGCATTTTTATTCTAGTTGAAAAAACGATCGAAAAAGACAAATGGATGACAGACTATTTTGAAAAAAAATACTACAAATTTAAAAAGCAATCCGGCTACACCGAAAAAGAAATTATTAATAAGAAAAAAGCATTAAAGACAGTGCTTACACCATTAACCAAAGAAAAAAACATAACCTTACTTAACACGGCGGGCTTTGCATTAGCCGCCCCAATTTTTCAATGGTACAATTTTTGTGTGATACTGGGAAAAAAATGAAAAAAAAAGAAGCAAATAAATATTTAAGCCTTGTAACGAAACTGGGCGGTACGATGATTATTTGTATCCTGTCATTTTTTTATATAGGCCTAAGTTTAGACAGATATATAAACGGAAGTGGTCTACTTACGATCCTATTTATGTTTATTGGGATTGCAATTGGATTTTATTTAATGTATTTGTATCTAAAAAAATTCTTCGCAAAAGAATCCAAATTTTAAAAAGTTTAAACCCGATAACATCCTCCACCCTTTTAAATTAAAAAAGTAATTGGTATAACCGGGCTACTGAAAAGAATAAAATCAGTAAAATCGATATTAAACGATAAAAGTATCTAGAAAAAATTAAATACGTAAAATCAATTCAAGCAAAGGTGCCAAAATGAAGAATTTAAACCTAATAGAAAAAAAAATCATGCGAGCAATACTATATTTCTATATAACACTTTGTTTAATCGCTCTATTAAAAAAAGACGTCACCATTTTATATTCTCTAAATTTGGGTATCATTTTTAGCTACCTGAGTCTAAAAAATCTTTTTAATTCTGGCTCTCAAATAATCTCAAAAAAAGAAAGTTCTCTTTACTTCAAAAACCAGTTCATTCGACTAGGTTTAGTCGCTATTCCAGTTGCCATTTCGTTAGCTTGGAAAAACTATTTTAATCTACCAATAATTCTGTTATCCTTATTTGCCTTTCAAGGGTGTTTTATCATATTTGAAATTGTTAAAAGTGTTAAAAAAATAAGGAAATTTAATTAACTATGGATGAATTAGGCGTCGTAAATTTAGCTGAGATTGCACTTTTTGGACACGTGTTCTCTTACCACAAATCAATGATAATTATGACTTGGATTGTTATGGCGATCTTAGTCCTAATGGCAATAATAACACGAAGAAAAATTAATATTATTCCTTCAAGGATTCAGAGCCTTTTTGAACTAATTATAGAATTCCTAGACGAAATTACAGTTTCAACCTTAGGAAAAAAAGATGGCCGAAAATTTTTACCTTTAATTTGTGCTGTCTTCATGTTTATTCTTCTTTCTAACTGGATTTCAATTCTTCCAAATATATTTAGATTTTTCGGAGGGGTAATCGCGGCTTCCGCGAATTTATTTGGGAGCGACTTAGTAACATTTACAAGTTGGGTAACTTTAGACGTTGACCCATCCGCATGGTATTCATTTTTAATAAAGTTTCCGAACATAGAAGAGCCCACAAAATTCATAGCAACTGACTTAGGTCTATCGATAATGATATTAATCATTGCTCATACATACGGGATTCGACAAAACGGGATTGGAAACTATCTTAAAGGATACATGGGAGATGTTTGGCCAACGACGGGCCTCTGGAAATTTATATTCTTTTTAAACCCATTCCTTTATATGAACATCCTTGGTGAAATTTCAAACACCGTTTCGCATGCATTTAGATTATTTGGAAATATATTTGGCGGAGGAATGATTATTGTAATTGTATCGTCTCTTATACATAGTGTTATTATTCCTGTTGGATTATTGGCATTCTTTGGATTGTTTGCAGGAATTGTTCAAGCATTCGTATTTACAATGTTAACCGTAACATATATAGCACAGCAAAAGGCGTAAAACATGGAAACTATCACTCTATTTTCAATACTAGCAGCAGGACTGGCCATCGGACTTGGGTCAATAGGATCGGCAATCGGTGAAGGATTTATCGCAATGAAAGCGGTAGAGGCTCTTGGCCGACAGCCAAATGCATCGGGAAAACTCATTCGAGTCATGATAGTCGGACAAGCCGTAACTGAGGCAGCTGCGATTTTCGCACTAGTTGTTTCGTTAATTCTTGTTTTTTATACTCCAGAAGCAGGCGAATCAATATATAAAGGGTATTACCTATTATCAGCAGGCCTAGCAATTGGGCTTGGAACAATAGGAGCTGGTCTTGGAGGAGGTCTTCCAGGAGGGTCGTGTATGGAAGGAATAGGACGACAACCAGAAAATTCAGACATATTAACGATTCAAATGATCGTAGGCCAAGCAGTTACTCAAACATCAAGTATATTTGCTTTAACCGTATCTCTAATTCTCTTATCAATTGATCCCTCAAACGACATAGTCAAAGTCTTTGCCGTTGTCGGTGGTGGATTAGCGATGGGACTTGGAGCTATTGGACCAGGTATTGGTGACGGACTCGTTGCCAAGAATGCAAATCTTGCGGTTGGTAAAAACCCAAGGCAAATGGGTCTTTTGACTAGAACGATGGTCATTGGACAAGCAATTACGGAAACAACTGATATTTATTCGTTAGTTGTATCGCTTATACTAATATTTGTTGTATAACCAACTATTAGTATAAATATAAAAAATAAATAAAAAACACGGAGGAAACGATGGAAGCTATAACAGGACAAGAATTAATAAGAGCGGTTGCATTACTAGGAGCAGGTATTGCTATGGGACTTGGAGCTATTGGGCCAGGAATTGGTGAAGGATTTGTAGCAGGAAAAGCATGTGAAGCTTTAGGAAAAAGACCTGACCAAAGTCAGCTTATTACAAGAACAATGATTATCGGACAAGCAATTTCTGAAACCACAGGAATTTATTCTCTTATCGTTGCTCTAATATTAATTTTCGTAGTATAAACGATTTTTTAAGGAGTTATTGTGATAAGTACCAATTTATTTGAAATCACTTTTCAAATCGTAAATTTTTTAATCCTTTTGTGGCTTTTAAACAAGTTATTGTTTAAAAGTCTTGTTTCATATTTGGACAAACGACAAGATATAATTAAAAGCGATTTAGAACTAGCAAAATCAAACAAACTAGAATCTGAAAAAATTATAGAAAAACAAAATGAATCACTTCAACAAGCCTTGCTTGAAGCTAAATCTATAAGAGAAAAAGCAGAAGATTCATCTAAAAAAGAAAGAGAGTTATCTCTTGAAAAAACAAAAGAGGAAGCGGCTAGAATACTTGAAAATACAAAAAAAGAAATTAAATTGGATTTTCAACGTTCTAAAAACGACCTTATTTCTCAAGTTGGAAATATTACGATAGAACTAACTAAAAAAGTGCTCAAAAAAGAAGTGTCTAAAGAGACGCATCAAGAACTTCTTAACTCCTATATTGAGACAATAAAATAATGAAAAATAGAATTCTTGCAGAACGATACATTAACGCTTTAATAAATTCTATTCCTGAAGCTAAGGTAACTACAGATTTACCAATTGCGTCACAGGTTATTAAAGATGTTCTTGAGAATAAAGCTGAATATAATAAAATGGTATCTCCATTTATTCATAAACATAACAAAAAGATTCGTATGGCGGCACTCGTTAAAAAAAACGGTGCTAGCCAAACGGTAGAAAGCTTTTTTTATCTAATTATCACTAAAAATAGGATCGGATTACTTTCAGATTTCGGAGAAATGATTCTAGAGAAGATAAAAGAGATGAAAAATGAAGTAGCTGTATTAATTGAAACGGCAACCGTTTTAGACACGAGTGGTTCAACTTCGTTAATCGCTACACTTGAAACAAAAACAAATAAAAAATTAAATCCAACATACCTTGTAAATACGGATATACTCGGTGGATTTAAAGCGACAATTAAAAACACGATATATGACGGGAGTGTTCAACACTCAATTGAAAAAGTACGTCAAAAATTTAACCACCGTTAGTAAAGGAAGGAAAAAAATGAAAATCAATCCTGAAGAAATAACCGCCGTCATCGAAAAACAAATTCAAGCGTTTGACTCTGACGTAGAGGTAAAAGAAATTGGATACGTTCTTCAAGTAGGCGACAGTATCGCTCAAGTATACGGACTCGAAAATGCCATGGCTGGAGAATTATTGAAATTCCCTGACGAAGTTTATGGCGTTGTATTTAACTTAGAAGAAGACAATGTTGGCGTAGTTATTCTTGGTGAAAGCCAAAAAGTAGCGGAAGGGCAACAAGTTGAACGAACGGGACGTATTATGGATATAGGCGTTGGTGACGCTCTTCTTGGAAGAGTAGTTAACTCACTAGGACATCCAATTGATGGCGCCGGCCCAATTCAAACGACTGCACGACGCCCAATGGAGCGAGTTGCTCCTGGGGTTTGCGATAGACAACCTGTTAAAGAACCACTTCAAACTGGAATAAAATGTATCGATACAATGATTCCAATCGGTAGAGGTCAACGTGAACTTATTATTGGTGATAGAAAAACAGGTAAAACAGCAATTGCAATTGATACAATTATTAACCAGAAAAATTCAGATACAATATGTATATATGTAGCAATTGGGCAAAAAAAATCAACAACTACAAAAATAGTTCAAACGCTAAAAGACTTTGGCGCAATGGATTACACAATTGTTGTTTCTGCAGCAGCTTCCGAATCTGCGACACTTCAATATCTTGCTCCATATGCAGGATGTGCAATAGGTGAAGAATTTATGGATGCAGGAAAACACGTTTTAATCGTATATGATGATTTGTCAAAACATGCGGTAGCCTACAGACAATTATCGTTGTTACTAAAACGCCCTCCTGGAAGAGAAGCTTATCCTGGAGACGTATTTTACCTGCATTCCAGACTTCTTGAACGTGCACTTAAATATTCCGATGAAAAAGGAGCTGGTTCATTAACAGCACTCCCAATCATCGAGACACAAGGTGGCGATGTTTCTGCTTATATTCCAACAAATGTAATTTCGATTACAGATGGTCAAATTTACCTAGAATCTAAATTATTTAACTCTGGTATTAAACCAGCTGTTAATCCTGGAATATCTGTTTCTAGGGTTGGTGGAAGCGCTCAAATCAAAGCGACAAAACAAGTTGCTGGCCAGTTAAGACTTGATCTTTC
>JABIQV010000081.1 GCA_018699495.1 bacterium
AGAATTGAAATTGGATGTTCCCGTTGTTGTTAGACTTCAAGGAACAAATGCTGATATTGCAAAAGAATTATTAGAAAAAGCTAGTGTGGATATTATTTCGGTGTCTTCTTTAGCAGAAGCTGCTGAACAAGTCGTTGCAGCAGCAACAGCTTAGAGGAGTTTAGATATGTCTATTTTAGTAAATAAAGATTCACGAATTATTGTACAAGGTATTACTGGAACTGAAGGTTCTTTTCATGCTGGCCAATGTTTAGAGTACGGTGGAAATGTTGTTGGCGGTGTTACTCCTGGTAAAGGCGGACAACAAGCACTTGATGGCAAAGTACCTGTTTTTGATAGTTGTAAAGAAGCAAGAGAACAAGTTAAAGCAAATGTATCGTTGATTTTTGTTCCTCCTCCCTTTGCAGCAGAAGCTATTATTGAAGCAGCTGCAGCTGGAATTGAATTGATTGTCTGTATTACTGAAGGAATTCCAGTAAAAGATATGGTTGAAGTTTATGGGTTTTTGAAAACGACTAATTCTCGATTGATTGGGCCTAACTGTCCTGGTTTATTAACGCCTGATGAAGCAAAAGTAGGTATTATGCCTGGATTTATTGCTAAAAAAGGACGAGTTGGTGTTATTTCTAAATCTGGAACATTAACGTATGAAGCAGTTCATCAACTATGTGCAGAAGGTTTAGGGCAATCTACATGTGTAGGTATTGGTGGTGATCCAATTATTGGAACACAAATGATAGATCTTTTAGATTTATTTGAAGCGGATACTGAAACAGATGCAATAGTTATGATTGGTGAGATTGGTGGATCAATGGAAATTGATGCTGCAAATCACATCAAAAATAATATTAAAAAGCCTGTTATTGGATTTATTGCTGGTCAAACAGCACCTCCAGGACGACGAATGGGACATGCGGGAGCCATTGTTTCCGGTGCCGATGAGTCAGCAGCTGCAAAGAAAAAAATTATGGCAGAATGTGGCGTTCACGTTGTTGATTCTCCTGCAGAAATTGGTATTACAGTTAAAAAGCAATTGGCTAAAGCTTAAAATTAGCTTGTGAAAAAAGTATTTATAGCAGCAACTCGACAGAATGATGGTAAGACCCTAGTATCTCTAGGGTTGCTGTATGCTTTTCAACAACGATTTAAAAATGTGTCTTACATGAAACCTGTGGGACAGCATTATAAATTGATTAAAGAAGAGAAAATAGACAAAGATGCGGTACTATTTAGAGAAGCTTTTGGCATTGAAGACAAATACAGTACATTGAGTCCTATTGCTGTTCCTAGAGGGTTTACTGAAGATTATATTCTTAATGGAAACAGAGACGACCTAGTAGCAAAAATTACAGATGCCTACGAAATTTTATCCAAAGACAAAGACTTTTTATTGATTGAGGGAACTGGCCATGCTGGCGTAGGTTCTGTTTTTGATTTATCTAATGCAGATGTTGCAAAATTGGTTGGTGCTAAGGTTATTTTGATAGCTCTTGGTGGAGTAGGGCGGTGCATTGACGAAATTATTTTGAATAAGGCATTGTTCGATATAATGGGCGTGGAGTTGTTAGGCGTTATTATTAATAAAGTTAAACGTGATAAATACGATAAAGTAAATAATTTGGTTAGGAAAGGGTTGGCTAGGCATAATATTCCTGTTTTAGGGGTTATTCCTTTTGTGAACATGCTTACTAAACCGTCTGTTAAATTGTTGAAAGATGCACTTAAAGCAGAAGTTTTGAGTGGTGAAGACGGGCTTCAAAATGTGGTTGAAAAATGTGTTATAGGAGACATGTTACCTCATGACGCACTTGATGCATTCAGTGTGAATACTGTTTTGATTGTTCCTGCAAATAGAGAAGGCATGATAATGACTGCTTTATGTGGAAATGTTTTAGGAGCTGATGTCATTTATTGTGTGTCAGGGATTGTTTTTACTAGCGGGATTCAACCGCATAAAAAAATTATGAATTTAGTTGAGCATACAAAAATTCCTGTTTTATTAGTCCAGGATGATTCCTTTACTGTCGCAACAAAAATTAATAATATGTTAGTGAAATTGTCCTCTGAAGATAGTGAAAAAATTGATAAAGCAAAAACCCTTATTGAAAACTACGTTGATATTGATAGGATTTGTGAAAAACTGTAAAGTAATTTTCAAATGGCAATAAACGATAAATTAAAAGACTTATATTCTCCGATAACTGAAGAACTTGAATTGTTTGAAAAACAGTTGGAAAAAACATTATCTACGCGACTTCCTCTTGTAAAACCAGTTTTAAAAGATGTTTTGGATTCGAAAGGGAAACGCCTTCGTCCTGCTCTTTTATTTTTAAGTTTTTATGGGTCCTTTCCCGATAAAAAAACATTACCTGAATTTCGAGAGAAAGCTGTAAAAATTGCTACAGCCATTGAGCTTTTGCATATGGCTTCATTAGTTCATGATGATATTATTGACGGTGCTGAAATTCGGCATAATAAACCATCCATTTATTCGAAGTGGGGTACAAATATTGGTGTAGTTTTAGGTGTTCATTTATATTCGTTAGCATTAAAAATGGTTTCAGAAGTAGGTAACTTGGATATTTTAGATAGAGTAAGTGCGACTGTAAAAGCTATGTGCGAAGGTGAAATGGTGCAAGTTTTAGAACGTGATAATTCTAATCTTTCTATTGCACATTATATAACGATTTTGAAAAAGAAAACGGGTGTTTTATTTGGTCTTGCTTGTGAATGTGGCGTTATTCTTGCTGATGGAGATAAACCCCGTGGATTAAAGAACTTTGGCTTGAACTTAGGCGTTGTTTATCAGATTGTTGATGACTATTTAGATTTATTGGGTGACGAAGAGACCTTAGGAAAGAAACCTGGTCAGGATTTTGAATTAGGTGAGGTGACTTTACCACTTATTTATATGTTTCAGTCTATTTCTTCGAAAGAACAAGATGAAATTTGGGAATCTGATGAAAAGGATAAAGCGTTGTCGGATGTTCGTGTAAAAATGAAACAATCTGTTGATATTGCTGTTAAGACGAAGGCCAAAGGTATTGAATTACTTCAAAAATGCCAATGTTATGTTGATACCTTAGAAGACTCTCTTTATAAAGAAAAATTATCTGATTTGGTGGCTTATACCGAAGATAGAGGTTTTAAATCTATCGTTTAAATTTTTCTATTTTTTTTTCACTTTATTTATTTTAATATTTTTCAACTATATTTTTGGTTTCCTTTATTCTTATGCTTAAGTAATAGAAATAGTTTAGCCTTTTAGATTCGTTTATTATTGTTCAATTTTACTTTTAAGTATTTCTTGTAACCCATATTTTTTATTTTATTCTTATTATATATCAATTTAGCAAATTTAATTCTTTTTTTTTATTAAAAAATGAAATTTTATTTTTAAAAATTCGATAATTTAGTTATATATAGAATAAATGTTAAATTGGGAGGACAAATTATGTATACAAATTTACCAGGAGCTTACAGACTTGGCGGAACTTCAAGTAGTGGAATTAATGCAATGGGGGGTGTAAGAATCGGGAATGATAGAGATAAAACTGTTGAAATGAGTCCATCGATTTCGATTAATCAAGTGCCTATTCAAGCTCCTTTGGGTCAAAGGGAAGTAAGAAGCGTATCTGTTGCTGAAGCATCTAATAATGTTTGTATAGAAGGTCCTTTAACCCAAAACCAACTTAGGCGTGTTTCAGTTTCTGAAGAATCAGATACGTCTAGGTTATATAATAATTATAATAGTCATGGAAACCTTAAACACATTGGAAATAAGTTTAGTAGGTCACTTATTATAGCGCCTCATAGGAGTCCTGATGGAGACAGCTTTAGGGGGATAGGAAATGTTATGTCCTCCGTTTTTTGGGGGGTAGGAGTTGCTGCGTCTGGATTTACATTCGGGATGTCTTTGTTAGTTTTTGGAGGTATCGCCGTAGGAATTAAAGGTGTAATGGATGTAGTCGCAGCAAGTGCTGATAAGGACCATAAGAACGAGTATGACAATTTAAAGTATCCTGAATATCGAGGATATGAAAAGAGTAGGGATAGCGTTAGTTTAAGTTATAATTTTTTAAAAGGTTCGATCAAAGGATTTGTTTCTCCTTTGATTTTGTTATATCAATTTAAAAATCTATATGACACTCGTGAATTGGTTCAGCACCTTTCAAGTAAATAGAAAGTTTTGATTGGTCGAAATATATATTTCTTGATGAGGTTGTTTCTTAAAAGCAAAGCCTAGCGCAGAATTAAGCTTTTTTTCTTAGATGTTGAGCCATATTTACTTATAAATACTATGTGAATATGGCTCAACGGATAAACTTATAACGGTTAAAACAGCCCTTTTGTTAAGTTATGCGTTTACAAAGTTGAGAGATTCAATTGCTTCTTTAAACGTTTCACTAGGTCGAAGAGCTTTAATTGCAGCAGCCTCTTCAGGTTTAAAGTAACCACCTAAAATTTGAGAAGTTCCTTGTGCATCATTTAACTCAGTAACAATTTTGGTTTCTTTTTCTTTTAAAGATTGAGCAAGACGACTGAATTTTTCTGACAGTTCAGTATTTTCAGTTTGATTTGCCAATTCTTCTGCCCAGTAAAGTGTTAAATAAAAATGACTGCCTCTGTTATCAAGTTCGTTGACTTTTCTAGACGGAGATTTGTTTTCATCCAAAAACTTGCTTGTGGCTGCATCCAAAGTAGTTGCAAGAACTTGAGCAGATGAATTTCCTTGAGTCTGTGCTAAATGCTCTAGAGAAGCCGCTAAAGCTAGAAACTCTCCTAGAGAATCCCATCTTAAATGACCTTCTTCTTCAAATTGTTGAACATGTTTTGGAGCAGATCCTCCAGCTCCTGTTTCAAATAACCCGCCACCATTCATAAGAGGGACAATCGATAGCATTTTTGCGCTAGTTCCTAATTCAAGAATAGGAAAAAGATCTGTGTTGTAATCTCTTAAAACGTTTCCTGTTACAGAGATCGTGTCTTTACCTTTTCGAATTCTATCAATAGAAAGTTGAGTTGCTTCAACAGGGGATAGAATTTGGATATCAAGACCATTTGTATCATGATTTTTTAAATAAGTAGTTACTTTTTTAATCAATTCTTGGTCATGACCTCGTTCACTGTTTAACCAGAAAACAGCCGGTGTTTGACTTAGACGAGCTCTCGATATGGCTAATTTGACCCAGTCTTGAATGACATCGTCTTTTACCTGGCACATTCTCCATATATCATCTTTTTCAACTGTGTGTTGAATTAAAGGCTTGTCAGTAGAATTGTCGATGACATTAATTGTTCCGTTTCCCGGGGATTGGAATGTTTTGTCATGAGACCCATATTCTTCGGCCTTTTTTGCCATTAACCCCACATTTGATACACTTCCCATGGTTGAAGGGTCGTATGCTCCATTTATTATGCAGTCTTCGATAACCGTTTGATAAACGCCCGCATAACTACTATCAGGTACCAACGCTGTTGTATCGTTTAAGTTTCCGTCTGGACCCCACATTTTTCCTGATTCTCTGATCATTGCCGGAAGAGAAGCATCGATGATTATGTCGCTTGATATGTGAAGGTTTGTAATTCCTTTGTCAGAATTTACCATTGCCAGTTGTGGACGATTTTTATAACACGCGTCGATATCAGAAAGAATGGTTTCTTTTTCACTTTTTGATAGGGATTCGATTTTGTTTAAAACATCTTGAAACCCGTTATTTGGATTAACTCCTAATTTGGAAAACGTATCTGCATGTTTTTTGAATACCTCTTTATAGAAAACGCGTACCGCTTGTCCAAAAATGATTGGATCCGAAATTTTCATCATTGTTGCTTTCATGTGAAGAGAAAAGAGAGTATTTGTCTCTTTTGATTTTTGAATTTGTTTTTCAAGAAATAATTGAAGAGCTTTTATGCTCATAAATGTACTGTCAATTACTTCGTTTTTAAGAAGGGGAATAGATTTTTTTAAAATAGTGGACTCTCCACTTTGATTTTGAAATTCTATTCTAACCGTTGAGTCTTTTTCTATAGTTACGGATTTTTCATTTGAAAAAAAGTCATTTTTCCCCATTGTAGCGATTTCTGTTTTCGAGTTACTTTCCCATTTTCCCATTCGGTGAGGGTTCTTTTTCGCGTAGTTTTTTACTGCTTTTGGAGCTCGTCTGTCAGAATTCCCTTCTCTTAATACAGGGTTAACAGCGCTGCCTAATATTTTGGAATATCTTGCTTTTATTTCTTTTTCGGAGTCCGTGCTTGGTGATTCAGGAAAGTTAGGTAGGGTATAACCTTTTTCTTGTAATTCCGTTATAGCTGCTTTTAATTGTGGGATAGACGCACTTATGTTTGGCAATTTGATTATATTTGCGCCTGGCTCTTTTACAAGAACGCCTAATTCAGCGAGCTCGTCATTTTGTTTTTGAGATTCGTCCAAATTATCAGGGAATGCTGCGATAATTCTACCAGAAAGAGAGATGTCTTTTGATTCGATTTCTATTCCAGTTCCTTTTGTGAATGCTTGTATAATGGGTAAAAAGGAATATGTTGCTAAAGCCGGGGCTTCGTCCACTTTGGTGTAAATAATTTTTGCTGTTTTATTATTGTTCATCGTTTTGTTCCACCTATTTCATAAATTTTGAAAGTTATCGTTTGTTTATCAAGGGCCCAGGGACTTTTTAGGATTATTCTAAAAGTTTACCACTTTTTGCCCAATTCTCTCTAGGTACCTCATCTATCGTAATATAGGTTGCTTCCCTAGGTTTTTTTGCAACGGTTTCCATTGTTGTTGTTAATTGGTCTACAATTTTTTCTTTTTGCTCTCTGTTCAGTTTACCAGCAACTCTTACATTTATATATGGCATTGTTTTTCTCCGTTTTTATAGATAATACAATTGTCGGTATTCTGCTCCGACAATATTAAAATTATTTCTTAATTAAAAGAATTTAAACCAGATTGTAGGTCTAATGAAAATTTAAATAAAGGGTTGAATCCAGAAATATTAAATATTTCTTTTATAGACTCTGTCATACCTACAAGAACTAATTGACCGTGTAAGGGTTTTAAGCGTTTTAATGTCATTAAGAAAACTCGAAGACCAGAGCTACTTATATAATTAAGATGGGCGCAGTAGATTATTAATTTAAGGTTCCCTGCATCTATAATTTTTCCGATTTTTTTTTGCAGTAAATTGGACGTAACTGTATCCAAGCTTCCGTTGAGATTAATAATTAAAATGTCTTCTTGTTTACTATACGAAATTTCCATTTTATTCCTTTAAGGCGAACTTGCTATGATTTATATGGTTTTAGAGATGTAAATGATATTTTTTTCATTAAGATATGAATAGTCATAATGGTCCATAATCGTTTTTACTAAGTGAATTCCTAAACCACCAATATTTTTTTCGTCTAGTGGAACATTGATATCTTCGATGTCGAAATCTTTAAAGGGATTAAAGTAATGACTATTGTCGGTAACCCATGTTTCTATTTTTTTATTTTTGAAGCTAAGTTTTATCGATATTTTAGGAGTGGCGGTTGTTTCGGTGAAGCCATAAAGAATGATATTACTAACAATTTCTTCTAATACAATAATGTATTTCATTGACTGTCTATTTGATATTCTATTTTTTTCAAAGAAAAGTTCGGATTTTTGCTGTAATTTTGTGATTTCTTTTTTATCGTTGGTTAAGTCAAATTTTATAGTTCTAAACTTATTTAAAGGGTCTATTTTTTTAAGGGATATCATTGTGATGTCGTCAAATTGAGAGCGTCCTTCAGCAAATTTTTCTACGCTATTGTAGATGGTATCAATGAGTGTTTTTGGCAATTTTGAGGCGAGTTTTTTTAAATTCGACTCCAATTTTTCCTCGCCATAAAGTTTTCTGTTTTTATTATGAGCTTCAGTTACGCCGTCTGTAAAAATAAAGACTTGGCTATCATCAAGTAGTTGGATTGTTTTTTCACTGTATTTAAAGGTTTCGTCTATGCCTAGAACCATTCCGTCTGTTAGAGCTAGTGGAATCACATCATTTTTTGTGATGTGATAGGGAGGATTGTGGCCAGCAAGAACGTAGGTAAGTTTATTTGTTTTAATGTCTAAAACACCGTAATAAGCGGTTACGAATAAGGTCGATTCATTGTTCTCACAAACTAATTTGTTTGCAAAATTTAAAATTTTACTTGGAGAAGATTCTGTTTTGTTCGCTGTTCGGATTAATGTAAGTGTTATCGCCATAAATAGGGCTGCAGGCACTCCTTTTCCAGCAACATCTCCTAGGATGAAGTGAAATTTTTCATTTTCTTTGTCAAAGTAGTAGTCATAAAAGTCTCCTCCAACCTCTTTTGCTGGTTTAATAAAGGAAGCAAAGGCATAGTCATTGTTTTTGAGTTCTGGAAGGGAGGCTGTTGGCAACATGCTCATTTGAATAGCGTGTGCAATATTTAGTTCACTCTGAATTTTTTGATTTATTTTTGTTGTTTCTTTTAGGTTTTTAATATAATCAATTAAAGTTAGTTCTAGTTTGATAAATGCGCCTGCTAATGTACCGATTTCGTCGTTTTGGTTTTTAATTGTTGAGGCTAGCTTGTCTTGAAAACCTAGTGGTTTTTCGAAGTCATGATTAGCGAGTAATTTTGAATAGGAGGTAAGATCTATTAGCGGTTTTGATATTTGTTTTATAAGTATAAAGGCTATATAAACGCTCATTAAAAATATGATAAAAATAATGCCTATTAGCTTTAAGATTTCTTTTTTAATTTGTTCTATAATTATAGATAAATTCATTCCAACGTGAACATATCCAATTTTTCCTAAAAGAATCGGATGTTCAATATCTATCGTATTATCTATACGTCGAATTGCTACTTGAGTGCTTTTTTGTTTTTTGATTATGGTTGATTCTATTTGGATTTTGTTTATCAGTCGATTTGGGATATAGGGTGAAAATGTGTGAGATAAGATCTCGTTATTGGCATCTATTACATATAGATATGACACGCCGTCTATTTCTAAGAATTGATCAATAGTTGCTTGGACGGTTGAATGGTCTTGATTTAGGATAATGTCTACAGCAGTATTTGAGATAGTTTGAGCTATCGTTGTACCTTTACTTATGTATTCATCTGTTAAATATTTATAAAGAATTGTTCCTGAAAAGAAACAAGTAACAACTGAGATTAACGCAAATAAAGCGATAATAATCAGTAATGTTTTTTTGAAAAGTTTAGATTGCTTTATTTTTGCCATTTTCCCCAACTTGTTAAAGGAACTATTTTTGTAATTGGAGTTCCTTTTGAATTTACAGTTGTCTTTAGTGTTGTATAGTAAACGTTTGATGATGCGTCATTATTTATGGTATTTGTTTTTGGGTCTATAAATTGAATCCTTTGGTCGATTCCAATATTTATAGCAATATTTTTTTCAAGAATACTCATGATACCTTCTCTAGTTGCATGTTTCGCTTTTTTTATGAGTTGGCATGTGAGCGCAGCGTCTAAAAATCCTTCGAATGCAACATAATTTATGGCAGGTTTTTTTGATTTATCCCCCGTATATGACTCTGGGTAAGATGCATGTTTGTTGTATAGTTTTTCAAACTTTTTAACGGCGTGAAGACTACTATTTATGTAATGTGGAACGACTTGAGAATTTATTAAATTGGATGTATATGAGATGTTTGATGTTGGTTTTAGTTCGGATAACTGATTGAGAAGGCTTGATGTTCCCACAAATGATACGTTTGCTACTGGAATGTTTGAATTTGTATTTCTTAAGTCTCTTATAAATCCGGCACATGCAGAATAGGATCCTATTGAAATTATGACATCTACTTTATCATCTAGTAATTTTTTTACTTGTTCTTCGTAGTTGTTTGAAATATTTTGTCCTCGTCGGTAAGTTGCTTCACTTGTAATTTTTAAATTGTGTTTGGATAATTCTTTTTTTACACCTTCAAGCCCGCTTCTTCCGTAAGCATCAATTTGATAGAAAACACCAATTTTTTTTCGATTTATATCAAGAAAATGTTTTACTAAACCAGACGTCTCTTGAGCATATGAGGCGCGTAAATTTAAGACATATTTATCGTAGGGATAATTGCGTTGAGGTTCTGCTCCTGTGAAAGGGAATAATAGAAGGATGTCATTTTTATCGTAAATTTTTAATAAAGGGAGAATTCGAGTTGTGGTCGGTGTTCCGACATAACCAAATAAAAGATCGACGTTGTCTTTTTCAAGTAATTTTATTGTATTTCTTATAGCTGGTTCGGGGTTGTATCCATCATCGTAAGCAATGAGTTGGATTTCTTGGCCGTTGATTCCGCCCTTATCATTAATGTAGTTAAAGTAGGCGCTTGCCCCAAGATGTAGATTTAGGCCTAAATCTTTGGAAGGACCTGTAAATGCGGCGGACATTCCTAGCTTTATGTTTGCTTTCTCTGTGGAATCTGTTGCATAAATGAGTGTTTGAAATAAACAGAATGTAAAGATAGTAAAAAGAGAGGCCCTAATTATTTTTTTAGATGAAAAAATAGAGGTATTTGAACAAATTTTTAATATATTTTTCATGGTTATGTATACTTTATTAAATTTTAGCAGATTGTTATGCGAGGTTCAAAAGTGTTTCTCATTTATAGAACCTATTGAGTACATCTTGAATTGTGAATCGCCGTTTAACTTTGATATTACTAATACGTTTATAAGTATTAGTAATACGTCTTTTAAAGTCAGATTATTTTCTTAGTTCCACAATTTGTAAAATGGTCTTACTAAGCTATTTACTCGTTTTATTTTCTGTTTGTTTAGTATTCGGTTAATTAGAATAATACATTTTTTTTACATTAAGTTGAACGAGTACCTCGCTCATATACGTTATTGATAGAGAGACTCTATTTTAGCAGGAGTCAGTTGCATGTCTATATAATACAGATCGTATGGAGTGGGTTTCCCTACATTTGTCTTAGCCATGTTTATACAATGGTCAACACCAAGAATAAGAGAAAATCCTGCTAATTGTTTAGCTAGCATATCTACGTCAGCAACTTGAGCATTTCCGATAATGGTCAAGCTTGTTTGAACCCCTTTATGTAAGGATTTCATTCGTCCAATAGCAGTCAGCCGCGTAGGGATATCAATTTGGAAGTCAATATGATCTTTGGTCTGATGTGCCTGAATTAATGGACCATACTGGGTCTTTTTTGTCTCAGAATTAATGCCTTTAGTACTCGCCATTAAGTGAAGTGCTGCAGTTAATGCACGCGTATCTTGACCAGTGGCAATACCTTGTGAAATTATCGACTGAGTGAGAAGCGTATTCAATTCAAACGCTTTAGTTTCATCCGTTTTACAGGCTCTTAAATAGTTAGCTATTTCATCTGCTGTATGACTACCAGTACTATCTTTTTTAGAAATAAATGTCGAGTTAGGTAGCGTGAGTTTGCCTTTGGCAATACAATTAGAATGGTCGTTGGTTAGTATTCTAAATATAGAATTTATTGAAAGGTCTTCCTCCAGTAGTTCTCCAAATATTTCTGCGGCACGGTCGATTAAATTGGCACCCATCGCTTTGTCGGGGTTTAAAGAGAAATGGATAACCGCGCTCGACTTTCCAAATTGCGTTACAGAAATATCAGGTCTGAACCCACCTCTTTTTTCCATTCGTTCTAGTTTTCCAGGCCTGTCACTTTTGTCTGTTGATTTATCTCGTTGAATAATCCGTGATTGATAGTCTTTCCAGTTGTCTTGAATATAACGTTGCAATTCTTTTGGGGACAGTTTTGATTCTTTTTTGAATTCCACTTGGACTTGCCCTTCAATAAGAGGTAGAGGCGCTTCTGTCGAAAGAGTTCCTACCGAATTGACCAGGTTAAGGAACTCTAGCAACGTATCGCTTTTAAGTGGGCCTGCCCAAGGGACAAAGCAATCTTTCCCATCCATTTTTAATGGAAACACACTTAATGGTAATCGGAGCGCTCCAATTCCCTGCTCAATCATACTTACTAACGTGTCTTCACTCGTTGTATCAATAAGTGTTTGATAGTCTTTTATGTTTAATTTCTGAGCTAATGCTTGTAAGTTTACACGGGCTATATTATTGGGGGGACTTAGCATACTCAATGGGTTTTGAACGATACTTGCTTTTGCATTTTCACTGGATTGATGGAATGGCATGTGATTTCCAGAAATTCCCACTTTACTTGCAAGCGAAAGTAAGGCGGCAAGGTTTTGTGCTAAAGCGACAGAACCTACAAGACGTGTGAGTTTTAGCGAGTCGTCTTCACCAATATTTGCAAGGTGGCGGGAAATTTGTACACCTTGATGTTTAGAAAGATCTATATCTTTAGGTAACTCAATAATGGGAAATTCAATGCTTCCTCTTAATAAATTAGTGTCTGTAAGTTCCCAATTGTTTGCAGGGCCATATTGGGGGTCACCAGTAGTAGGATGAATCCCTTTATTTCTCGAAATAAAATGTAATAGGGAGGATATCTTACTAGATTGTAATCCTAACGCTTGTAAAAGGGGTCCTATTGCATTGTCCATCCCTTTGTTATGGGTGACTGCTCGTTTTGGGACATGTTTCGCGAGATTAAATCCTTTTAGAAGACGCTCCGCATACCACATTCCATCTTTATCTCCCTTTGCTAATGCGGCTATTGGAACCTCACAAATAACTTTAAGTGTGGTGGACGTTTTTTGATATGAAAATGACAGAAGGCCGGCTCTGCCTGAAGCCCCTGCAATAACAGACGGCTCTTCCAATGCAAGAGGCAAAAATGTTTCAAATTTTGTGGCAATACCCAGAGGTAACTGGAAAGTGCCAATGACATTAATACCCATTTTTAATAATTCGGTCATGTTTGTTTTGTCTTTAGAGATACCTAATATTTCTCTGATTTTTTGGAGAGACATTTTATAAAGAGGCAAATTTGTGTGTGGGTTTTTTTGAATTTTAACTGTGTTGGGTAATGGTTTGAAAACGGAAGATGAAATCTTTTTTTTAGGCTGTAAGCAATGACCGGCTAAAAGGGTTGTGGCTCTAGATTTTAAACTTAAAAAGGTTCTAGAATTAGTACGAAACGTTACTCCATGCATACAAGGACTCCTACTTCTTTGATCACTTTATTTAAGTTTAGCACAATTAATTGGTAAACTCCTTATTCAAAAATTAGTTTAACGATACTTAATCCAACACATGGTGCCAAACGATTGTATTAACGTTGTACACCTTTTCAAAAAGGCAGTATCTATCTATACCATATAAACTAAAGTCCTAAAACCTTCGTGATTTTTATATGTATTTGTAGGTTTCTACTAAATCGGTAAGTTATCTTTTTATGGAATCTTCTTTCTGGTAGGTCAATAATAATCTTGGTCTATAATGGAACAAACATTTCCCAGGCAATCAAGATGTCGTTTGAAAAGTAAATGTTCACGTTTTCATAATGACATCTTGATGGATCTATAGCCTTTGTAAAATCAGCCCTGAGACTTTCGTTTAAAGCTTATATTTTGAGAATTAAGTAAACATCCCACCCACCCATATAAGCTGGACTAGAAGAACCAAACTCAATAAGTTTTACGGCATTTCCTATGCCGATATCGTCGGTAATGTTCCGTTCTACAGCAAAAGCAAAAGCGGTTAACATTTCTGTGTTATCTGTACCCGAAAGCACAATTCCAAAATTACGGTAATAAATATCCGCCCAATAGTGTGTCACTCGAGAACTGTTTGAATCTTGACGACTGCTTATCCACCCATCAACTACCCAATCAGAATCAATCGTATAACGTAACCCTCCCGCTAAATCACCTGTGTTCACAACAGATCCCAATATCGAAAAAGGTTGGGAATTTGCCAAAATTGATATCGGTATACAGAATAAAATCAACGCGATCATCCATCTGTTCAAAAATTTCTTCATATTATATTAGTCTCCTTTACTTTAGTTAGCATATCATGATGATACACATAAGAGATATCTTTATGTTCAGCGGCGTCCAAACCTTCTATTTCATGTTCTTTATCAACACGTAATCCTATCAACCGGTTAAGAATACTCAATAAAATAACAGTAGATGTGGTAACAGTAATTGCATACATAGGATTACAAACATCGGCGCCATCTGTAAGGGATATTATGGCAGCCAAAATGAAATTGCTGACCATCTACTGTTCAAACAACTATCGCATACTACTCCAGGTTAACTCTCTCAAGCTGAGGGATATAATCCTAAAACGTGATACTTGCACCCAATTCATATTGAGCCAACCTTTATAGTGGTACTGCGCGGGTTATATCTGGTGTTTATGGAATCGTTAATCACTAAGGACCGTCAGAAACGACGTCTACAGTATGTAACTGCTGGATTAGTAGTCGGTCTTTCCACTATTCCATTTATTTATTCTACTGATGTAGTTAATACCGTTGGTCTAGCAGTCGTGCTGGCAATGCTTTGGGGAACATAGTTTACGTAGTTCGATATAAGCAATTTCCGCAGCCGAACGGGCGTATTCCTAGAGCTACAGGTGGATGGTCGAGTAAGTTAAACAAAAAGAGAAGAGCACCTCTCTAACCATGTCATTTTTCTTATGAAGGATTTAAGTTAGACCGTACGTAGTAACTTAATTTATAGATTTATTAGTTTGTTTTGTAAGCAGAATTTGATTAGTTCCGTGCTGTTTTCTAATTGAAGTTTGTCTAAAATTCGTCTTTTGTAGGTGGAAATGGTTTTGATGCTCAAGAAAAGATGTTTAGATATCTTTGTAGGATTTAAACCTGCCCCTAATAGCATGAGGACCTCTTTTTCTCGATTGGTTAGAGTCTCGATCGCGTTGATGTCTGGCTGAGTATATTGTGATGCGAGTATTTGAGATAGTTCCGAAGAAATGTAGGTATTTCCCTTATGGGCAGTTTGGATTGCCTGGATAAGTATTGTTGAAGAACGTTGCTTACTGACAAATCCACTTACCTTATATTTAAGCGCCTCTAATCCAAATATAGCTTCGTCCATCATTGAAAAAATTAGAATGGGTATACTAGGAAACTTTCCCTTAATTAATTCGATTGATGAGAGATCGCAATACCCTTGATCAAAGCTTAAATCTAAAATAATAATATGGATATCTTCTGGAACAGATTGATTTAATATTCTAGTCGGCGAGCTTGCTTCTTGGACGATTCTCATTTCATTTGTTGCCCCTAAGATCTTTTTTACACCTTGTCGAACAATTTCGTGGTCGTCAATAATACAAACGTTTATCAACTGAGACTCCTTTCGCTTTTCTTTGGAATTGAAATAATAAGCTGTGTTCCTTTTTTGTTTTTGGAGCTAATAAAAAATGTTCCTTGGCTAAAATTAACCCTGCTTTCAATGGCACTGAGCCCCATTGAATAGGAAAAATTTGGAGGTAGACCAATGCCATCGTCTGAGATGTCTAGTTCGATTTTACCATGAGACTCTATACACGAAACGGTGACGGTGCTTGCTTTAGCATGTCTGGCGATATTTGTAAGGGCCTCTTGTATGCTTCTGTATAACGTGATCAGTTGGGTATCATGGATAGACGCGCTTACTTCACAATTAAAATTAACCACAAAGGGGTACTCTGAAAAAGACTGAATTAATGATTGAGCTGCTTTTTGAAAGCCGAGTTCTTGTATTAGGGGCGGGTGGATGTGCTGGGATGTTTGTTTGATTTGAGCTAAGCATTTTCTAATTAAAATAAGACTGCTTTCAACTTTGCTTGCGTAATTAGGATCGATGTCTTTGCTTTGTTGTTTGAGCCATTCTAGTTCAAAGTGGATAGCGGTTAGGCATTGTCCTAGTTCATTATGTATGAATTGTGACATATCTCGACGTTCATTTTCGATGGTTTCAATTAATGTCTGATTGAGTTTTTCGATTCGATATCTATTTTCATTGAGTTCAACATTTTTTGTTTTTATTTCAGATTTAGAGTGAAGAAGTTCGTGATGAAAATCAACGAGTACTTGTATAATTTCGCCAATCTCATCGTTATGATTCCTTTTTATTTTAGGCAGATCTGTTCGCTTTCGAAGTGCTTGTGTGATGACTTGGATGTCTTTGAGTCGTGCATAAATGGCACTAAAAAATAGAATAATTGTTGCTGCTAGTGAAAGTATGCTTAGTGTTGCAAAAAAGAAAGCTATCAGACGATATTTTTTGTTCGTTTCTCGAATTGAATTAGCTGTTTCTTCGTTAAGGGTCCATAAATGCCGATTTAATAATCGAATATGCTTATTTAGGACGTTGAAGGCTTGTGTATACCCAATGTTTTGTCTAATTTTTTGATTCAATATCTGTTGATTAAAGTTCAAATCTGTTAGGTGCATAATAGTGGCGACTTGTTCTTGTAAATTATGGACTTCCTTTAACGCAGGAATGAGTTTATTTCTAGGAATGGCGGTTGTAGAAAGAAGATCAATATAATGTATATTTTCTCTTAAGATACTTAGTAGGTCTAATGTTAGTCTTCTATGTTTTTCTTGTAAGGTGCGAAGTGAGTTGTTGGATTGTATGTTTAGGCGAAGACTTAATGTGTTTTCGATGTTTTCTTTGAAATATTGTTGATAATGGTTTGTTGCGTGGCTTAATCTCAAAAAAGAATGGTTTCCTTTGAGTAGGAATCGCGTCGTTTTTTCCCAATTACTTAAGAGAAGTAATGTTGAGATAATGGTTGCTAAGAGTAATATACTTAGAAAAAGGACTAAATGGGTAACCTTTTTCCTTAGACTATTAGAGTGATTATTCATCGAAGAAGAGAATTGATGGAGAACCTATAAATGTCTTAGAAAGGATGTCGTTGTCTTTTAAAAACGGGGTCATTTCTTTTATTGATGTCCATAAGTATCCAGGTTTAGCTTTTTCCCCAAAAGCAAGATAGTTTTCCATAGATCCTGTAAGAAATATTTGGCTTTGAATGTGTCTAATGTATTTGTAATCTTTATAATTGGGTAATAGGTTTAAAGCAAAAAGAGCGTTGTCAATTTGAGTAGAACGAAACCACTTCTCCTTTATTTTAGTCACTATCTTTTTGTTACTTTTTGCCCATGACTTTCTGGCCATAACGATATTACATATTTTTCTTGGCATTTCTTTTGAGCTAAATAATAGATTGTACGCGGTCGATTCTTTTTGGAGTTGATAAAGATACGGATCATATAGGCTTAGTGCATCGAGTGATTTTAATCTAAATTGTTCGACTAAATTTTCGGGGGATCCAAAAACGATTTGAACATCCGTTTTAGATAAGCCGGCCTTTTCTATAAATTTGAGTAGGGTAAAGTGTGCAATACTTCCTTTTTGTACCCCGATTCTTTTCTCTTTGAGATGTGTAGGGTGAGAAAATTCAGGCTGACTGACTAGTCCGTCACTGCCTATAGAATAATCAAGGAGCAATAATATGACAACGTCCCCTTTTAGTTTTTCATAAGCGATGAGCGCTTCATATATAGTCAGTAATGCGATTTTGGAGTCATTGCTAATAAATGAATCCAGCGTTTGTTTATAACTGGGGTAGGTCTTAAAACTTAACGTTTGTGCCGCTGACCAAGGATGGGGGGTATTTACATATTCAAAATAATCCCAGGTAGGCCAAGTGGATTTGGCAACCTGTACCGGTTTGGTTTGAATGCGAACCCAGCCCCAAATCAAAAGGATAGGGAGTATTATTACCAATAGGGTAACGCATATTCTTTTTTTATTTTTGTATGGTGTCATTATTAATGAGGCTAGTATACACAATAAATATAGAACTTATAGAATATATCTGACGGCTTCTATCGATTTGTCAGATAATTCCTACAAAACCGTAGGCAATCGCCGATTACCAAATCAATAAATCCATATTACGATTGTCGTCATAAAATATCCAAAATGTGAATTAATATGAATTGTAGGAAAGGACTATTTATGACAAATTTGACAATGACAAAAAATATGACAAATATGACAAAAAAAACGATGACAAAGTTGACGTCTGGTCGAGAACAAAAAATTAAAGCCGAGTTAATAGGGAATGATGTTAAAGTGCTTTACGAAATTACGTCTGGGAATTTATTTAAGTCTTTGGACTTTGATGGGAATGGCACAATTCTCAAAAAGGACATTATTATGGCTTTGAAGTCCAGAGGTATTTTACTAACGGATCCTAGAATTGCTGAGACTGTTGAGAAGTTACAGCATTTTAAGGATATGGAAGCGATAAATCCCAAACAATTTCATGACGTGATTGTTCAAAATATCACCTTAATTGAACGGGCTTTAAAAGGCGAGCTTATCATTCCAGACTTTCCTACTATGACTAGTAAAATTAAAGAAATATTTGAAACTGTACGTGGCAATAAAAGTGGTTCGCTTCCGGATTACATCCCTCAGCTCGAGAGAGTTAACCCGGAGTATTATGCGATATCTGTTTGCACAGTAGATGGTCAGCAATTTCATTTGGGCGACCATAATATCCCTTACACTGTTCAATCGACGACTAAACCAATTAATTATTCAATTGCCTTAGAAGAATTTGGTGAAGCAAAAGTGCATTCTCATATCGGCCGAGAGCCAAGCGGGCGTGGCTTTAATGAATTGACGCTTAATAAAGACGGGTTGCCTCATAATCCTATGATTAATGCGGGCGCCATCATGTCATGCTCTTTAGTTCGACCGGACTTGAATATTTCGGATCGTTTTGATCATGTTTTATCTGTTTGGACTAAATTGGCAGGCGGACGTGAAGTGTCTTTTAATAACGCCATATACTTGTCTGAAAAACAAACCGCAGATCGAAACTTTGCATTGTCTTATTTTATGCGTGAAAATGGGTCCTTTCCTGAAGGAACTGATATGTTAGAAGTTCTAGATTTCTATTTCCAATGTTGTTCTATTCAGTTGGATTGTGAATCCCATTCTATTGTGGCCGGGACCCTTGCCAACGCAGGCATTTGTCCGATTACGCGTGAGCGTGTTTTTAGCCCAACAACGACTAAAAACTGCTTATCCTTAATGTATTCGTGTGGCATGTATGACTTCTCTGGCGAATTTTCGTTTACGGTGGGTATTCCCGCAAAAAGTGGTGTGTCAGGGTCCCTTGTTGTTGTTGTTCCTGGCATGTGTGGAATTACTATTTGGTCTCCTCCTCTGGATGACTATGGAAATTCGGTTCGGGCGGTTGATATTTGTGGTCGTTTAGTGGAAACGTTTAACTTTCATAATTATGACAACTTAATTCCTGATTTAAATAAGATTGACCCAAGACTTCAGAAAAATGAAAATAAAATGAACGGGATTATGGTGGCCAATTTTGCGGCCAGCCAAGGGGACTTGAATGAACTTAAAAGTCTTAAGGTGAAAGGTGTTGACTTAAACGAAGCCGATTACGATGGACGTACACCTATTCACATTGCCGCTTCAGAAGGGCATCAAAATATTGTGGAGTATTTTATTTTAGAGGGATTGGATTTAAATCCTAAAGACCGCTGGGGAGGGACACCTCTCGAAGATGCAAAGAGGCACAACCATGATGCTGTAGTCGCTATCTTAAACACTGAAATAAACAAAAATAAAAAAAAGGAGCCTAAGGTATGAAAGATGTGATGGGATTGTGTTGGGCAGCGAGCCAAGGTGATTTAGAAGAAATTCAGCGTATGGTAGCCTCGGGTGTTGATTTGAACGAATCTGATTATGATGGCCGCACGTGCATTCACTTAGCTGCATCTGAAGGACATGTTCATGTTGTGAAATATTTGATGGGTAAAAAAGTAAATTTAGTCCCAAAAGATCGTTGGGGCGGAACACCCCTAGATGATGCGACTCGGTATAATAGTCAAGAAATATGTGAATTGTTAGTAAAAAAAATAAAAATTAATTAAGGAGTTCAATTATGAAAAGAAAAGCAGAGTATATATGGAAAGATGGCACGCAACCTACAACATTAATGAGATCCAAATCTAGAGTGGTGGAAATATCCGACCAACCAGTGACTATAAACGATTTTCCTGAATGGGGTTTTGACGGATCATCAACCAATCAAGCAGCAGGTTTTAATTCGGATTGTATTTTACGTCCAGTTAGCTTTGTGCCAGATCCGACACAAGAGTCAGGCCATTACCTGGTAATGTGTGAAGTTTTCGATCGTGATGGAAAGCCACATCCGACTAATACTCGTTCTGTACTTCGTGAAGTTCTTGTAGCAGGATCAGCAGCCCAAGAACCGTTTTTTGGATTTGAGCAAGAATATACTTTATTTAATATGAATGGACGACCGCTGGGTTGGCCAGAAACGGGTCAACCTTTTGCTCAGGGACCCTATTATTGCGGAGTGGGTGCGGGTCGTGTTGCAGGACGGGAGTTAGTTGAGGCGCATTATCAAGCATGTATTGAGGCTGGACTTCTTATTTATGGAATTAATGCAGAGGTCATGTTGGGCCAATGGGAATTTCAAATTGGATATCGTGGATTTAATGAGGCGGCAGATGCGTTAAAAACTACCGATGATATGGGTTTTGCAACATGGTTGTTGCATCGCTTAAGTGAAGATTATGATATCTCTGTAAGCTACGAAAATAAGCCCATTAAAGGAGACTGGAATGGCGCGGGATGTCATGCTAATTTTTCTACTAAGGATATGCGTGATATTAAGACAGGGCGAAGCGCCATTGAAAATGCTATTAGTTCTTTAGAAAAAAATCACTTGAGTCACATTGCTATTTATGGGCATGGTTTATCGGATCGTCTTACAGGGGCGCATGAAACATGTGATATTCATACGTTTAGGGCCGGAGATTCTGATCGTGGTGCGTCTATTCGTATTCCTGTTACGACAAGTAAAAAAGGGTATGGTTACCTTGAAGATCGTCGCCCTGGCGCAAACTCAGATCCTTATTTAGTTGCGGCCCGTATTTTAGCGAGTGTGTGTGGAATTGAAATTGAAGCATTTAGTGTAACTCCAAAGGAATCCGTTTTGGTATGAACTTAGAATTTACGGCATTTACAATTTCAAATCTTTGGATACTAATTGCTACGGCACTTGTATTCATTATGCATCTTGGCTTTGCTTCTCTTGAAGCCGGTCTAACACGCTCTAAAAATACCGTAAATATTTTATTTAAAAATGTTGGGGTTCTGTCCATTGGTTTGATTAGTTATGCCATTATTGGGTTTCAGTTAATGTACCCAGGAGAATCTTTTGCTGGTGGGGTGATCGGTCTTTCTGGCTTGGGGATTTCCCCAGGATTGGAAGGTCTAACCCCTGGCTATAATCCGATGTATACGTATTGGACAGATTTTATTTTTCAAGCGATGTTTGCGGCAACCGCAGCAACAATTGTCTCTGGAGCCGTGGCTGAAAGAATGAAACTTTCGGCCTTCCTATTTTTTAGTGTCTTTTTGGTGAGTATTGTCTATCCGATTGTGGGTATGTGGAAATGGGGAGGTGGATTTCTTGCTACTTTATCCACTCCTTTTTATGACTTTGCTGGTTCTACGCTTGTGCATAGTGTTGGCGGCTGGGCCGCTCTCGTCTCTGTTCTTT
This sequence comes from bacterium, assembly GCA_018699495.1. Classification (GTDB taxonomy): domain Bacteria; phylum Margulisbacteria; class Marinamargulisbacteria; order JABIPA01; family JABIPA01; genus JABIPA01. The sequence goes on from JABIQV010000081.1 coordinate 21,548, forward strand.
TTCTAGGTCCACGGTTAGGTAAGTACGTTAACGGTAAATTACATCCTATTAAACCTCATAGCTTCGCTCTTTCAGCAATGGGTGTGTTCCTGCTATGGTTTGGATGGTTTGGCTTTAATGGTGGATCTGTTCTTTCTGCAGACCCAGCGACATTGTCTCTTGTCTTTGTGACGACAGCGATGGGCGGTGCAGCAGGTACGCTCGTTGCGATGTTAACGTCATGGCTTCGATATCGTCGCCCAGATTTAGCGAACACCCTGAATGGCGCGTTGGCGGGCTTGGTAGGGATTACAGCTGGCGCCGATATTTTTAGCCCTATGTCTGCAATTATTGTTGGCGGAATCTCAGGTTTTATAGTTGTTTTCGCAGCTAGTTTTTTTGATTCTAAACGAATTGATGATCCGGTAGGTGCTATTTCAGTGCATTTAGTTTGTGGTATTTGGGGTACATTAGCGGTTGGTATTTTTGGAAAGTTGGCTAGTCCAGCTCAATTTGTTTCACAGTTGATAGGAATAGGTTGTGTTGCAATTATTGTTACCACATCTACTGTTATTTTATTGAGTATTCTTAACCGGTTGATAGGATTACGTGTTGATAAAGAACATGAAATAGAAGGTTTGGACGCCGCTGAACATAAAGATATCTCTTATGTGTATCA
>JABIQV010000082.1 GCA_018699495.1 bacterium
CTTTTTTAAAGCGATATCTATTATTGCAAAGATCCCGACGATTGTTGCCTATTCTTATTTGTCTGCTTTTAAACATGTTGAGACGTTTACGGTTCCTGACGCAGGTATGTCGATAGCACAAGGATTTTTAAGTATGTTGAATCAAGGCGAAAAGCCATCGGATATGGATAGCGAGATGTTGGATCTTATGCTTCTTTTACATGCTGAACATGGCGGAGGAAATAACTCTACATTTACTACTTATGTTGTTACGTCATCTCAAGCCGATGTTTATTCAGCGTTGGCAGCTGCTGTTGGAAGTTTGAAGGGGCCGTTGCATGGGTCAGCAAATAAAAAAGTAATGGATATGATGGAATACGTTAAACGTAAAGTTAAAAATTGGGATAATCCAGATGAGGTTCGCGCTTGTTTGCAGCGGTTATTAGAAAAAGATGCCTATGATAGATCAGGTAAAATTTATGGCCTTGGGCATGCGGTCTATACTAAGTCAGATCCTCGTGCAGAAGTGTTAAAAGAAAAAGCAATTGAAATGGCTACCCAAAAGAATCGTATCGATGAATTGAACTTATATTTTTCAATTGAAAAAGAAGGACCGTCTCTTTTTTCATCGTTTAAAGGTAGCGATAAGGTTATTTCTCCGAACGTGGATTTCTTTTCAGGGTTCGTTTACGATTGTTTAGATATTCCACGAGAAATTTTCACACCACTTTTTGCTATGGCCCGTTCTGCAGGATGGTGTAGTCATCGTATTGAAGAACTATTATCAGGGAAACGAATCATTCGACCTGGCTATAAATATGTGGGTGACTAACTTAAGTATCTAGTTTATCGAGCCGTCCTTGGTGGCGGCCACCTTCATATATACTTTCTAACCACGTATCTATATAAGATAACGCGTTAGGTATTGAGGTTGTTCGTTCACCGAGACAAATAATATTTGCGTTGTTATGTTCCTTTGCCATTTGCGCAGTAAATGAACTAAAAACTAGGGCGGCACGTACCCCTTTATTTCTATTTGCTTTCATACTCATTCCAATACCTGTTCCACAACAAAGAATTCCTAAGTCTAAGGTTTTATCAAGGATTTTGTCAGAGATTAGTTGAGCATAGTCAGGATAATCGACAGATTCGGTTGAATCGGCACCTAAATCTGTAGGTAAAAATAGATTTTTTTTGTTTTTCAGGTGGTCGATGATTGCTTTCTTTAAGTTTAAGGCTCCATGATCTGATGCGATTCCTATTGAGAGTTGATTTGATTTTGATTTCATAATAATCGCTAAGTTTACTTTATTTTTTTTAAATTTATTAGCCATTAATTTTAACATTGGCTACAAAATGAAGCGCGTTGGGGTGTTAATAAATTTTTGATTTTATATTTTATGACACTATTTTTAAAAACTTTACGAATCCCCATATACACGCACATAACGATAAGGTTAGTAGGGTGGCGGCCGTATATATAAGTTTGGGAACGATACTCGTAATGCTTTTTATACAGCATGTCGCCATTCATTTTTATTCGTTTGTCAATCTTGATAAAGAACTCTAATTTATTAAGCACAAAATGAGTGTTTCGTTTATTTGAAATAAAATAAATGAAATTTAAGTTAAACTATATCGATAATATAAATATAAGATACTTGATTTTATAGTTAACAGTAATTGGTTAAGGAGTGACGATTAATGAATATTTTTAAAATTATCAGCCTACCTGACGATGATTTTGGGGAGGGGAGGGATTCTCTAGGTGACAATTATTCGGGAGTTTTTCGGGGTTCTCATCTCGGTCTTTATTCTAGTAGTGTAAGTGGAAGTGTTGCGGCTAGAAGTGTTGCGTCTAGCGAGTGGTCTATTATATCGGCTAACGATAAGACGTTTAGCATTGGAAGCTCAAATGAGCTTAAGAGTATGACGGCCTCTCTATATAGCGATCAACAGGTCTGTGCTGATATTGAAGCGCGTGGTGACGTTTCTGATTTTTTTGCCTATATGGAGACCCTAGCGAAGGCCTCTGAGACTAACCTTTCTATACTTATCGACCGGTTGGAACAGTATGTAATATTTAAATATAGAAGTAATGAGGCCTCCGATGGTCAGACGGCGACTACAATAAGCGATTCTTTTCAAGCTGTTTTAGTCGATGACCAAATATCGGACCCTATAAAGCAAGCGATAATTATGTATGCGTTAAAGTCGACACAACAACAA
>JABIQV010000083.1 GCA_018699495.1 bacterium
AGAGTGCCGAGTCTAAAATATCGGCCCCTATTTGGGAATAGGTATCTACAAGGGTATTTGCCATGTGGTAATAGAGTGTAAATTTGTTTAATAAATTTTTAGCGTCCTCGATGAATTTAAAATATTTGTATGGTTCAATTTGGTAAAAGACAAAGTCTACGGAGCTTCCTGTGTATGGTTTAAAGTCAGCCGTTTCCGAAGATTCGGCTGCGGTGGGCGCCTCTACTTCGGGAGTGGGTGTCGTGGGGATGGTATCTCCTGTTCCAGATATAGAAGCTTCGGTTTTATTGTCCTCTAATAACTTAAAAATTAACTTTCTAAAGTCTTGGTTCGCTCCATAATCTGTTCCAGACGTGGTTGTGTTTAGGTCAGCATAATAATTAACTTCGTCGTCATATACATTCCGTTCAAATTTTTGCTCAGAATATTCATCATAGAATTCGTTTCCTTCATCAACGCTAGTTCCTTCGAGTCTGTCTGGATTGTCTGTCGCTATAAAATCGCCTTCTCCATCGGGGTCAAAATATAAAGGAGACGCTTCGGACGCCTCTACCTTAGCTGCATAGGCATTAAAATCACCCGTTACTTTCCATTCTGTAGCGGAGACTACTTCTAAATATCCATTTGCAACGAGCATCGCATATATAGCCTCTCTATCTTCTTGTGTGTCCCAGCCACCGCCATTTGCATATATAACGACTGAGTCTAAATCACTTGTTCCTAATAGAATAGGGTCAGGGATATTTATTGATACGCCACCAACTGATGGGGAGGTTGCTCCCTCAGCATTCTCAGCATCTTGTTCTATTTGACTTTGAGCAGTGGCCCCGCCTGGGGGATCTTGTGGGGGAACATTCTCCCCACCAAGTGAGATATTATGAGGAATCGCTGTCCAAAATTGGTTGTATTTTATTTGGTCATCGCTCCAAGCTTTATATATATTTGTATCGGAATCCCATGCTCGTTCTTGGGTCCAACTAATTTTTACGGATGGTATGAAATCTTTTGCTAGTCTAGCGGCTTCGTCCTTCCCGTCTTTAGTTATAAGTTTTCTCTGTCGTTTATAAAATTCTTCGTTAGTTTCATCTGCTTCCTTATCCAAGGTGTTAGACTGTACTAATCTCATTCCAGTAACCTCGGTAGGTGTTAAATCCTCACGGTTTGGGTCATCGAACCAGTCTTTATATAGATCGAAATCTAAGTACTCAATACCCATTTCAATATTGTTAACGGTATGATTTATTTCGTTAAATAGTCCTAATATGGAATCTTTTGGAGGGGTATTACCAGAACCCGTAAAGGTTCCTAGGTCTTTAATATAAAAAGCGGTTTCAAAGGTAGAATCTATTTCTTGAAATTTATTCCAAATTCGGTCATTAAATTCAAAAATGGCATCAAATGTATAGGTATCGTAATATACGGCTACGGTGGTTGATGTAGGGTCTAGAGCCATAACAGGCTTACTTGATTCCGGGTAAAATTTTGTAATGGTATGTCCGGCTATTCCACCATTTGGGGTGTCTATATATCCCGCTTGAACTTTCACCATTTGTCTTGCTTTATGGTCAGAATACCCTTTCCGTTTTAAAACGTTCATTAACATGGAGGCAAGAAGAATGTGTAAATCCTCACAATCGCCAGATAACGAGCTTAGTGTTTCGTCTACACCCGACCATGTATCAACTTCATTATCAGGAACGTATTCAAAATTATCTTTTACAAAGGTTGCTAGTGTTGTTGCTATTTGTGAAAGAGGTCCTTTAAGGGAAAGTCTATTGTCGTTTAACATTGTATCGATATAGGTATTTAATTGTTTGGAATCTGGATTAATTAGATAACTTTGACGTCTAAATTTCAATTCGGTATCAGACATATTGAGGTCGTTTTCAAAGGTTGTGTTTTGAAGAATAATGTCTTTTTCTAAAAATGTTTCAAAATTGGGCAATCTATTTTCAAGGTGTTCAAGGTGTTTTTGTGTTTCCCAAGAAATTCCTAATGAGGATGCTTTTCTAGGGTCGAGAATGTAGTTTAAAAATTTACCTGTACTAATAGATTCGGCAGGCGTAAGTTTTTCTGGACCGTTTTCAATGAACTTGGAGCAGGCTTGGCAATCTTTTCCAGACAGTGTATGTCCATCGATACGATTTAATAAATAAATTAGCTTTTGTTGAAGGGCCTCTGATATATGCGCAGGCGTATCCGCAGACTGTTCAAATGAGTCTTCTTGAGTTTCCTTAAGTAGTCGATTGTACTTTTCAAAAGCGGATGATTGTAAATTTTCATTGAAAATCGAATCAAAGCCAGCTGTTAATGAACGTCCATTTTCGGATGTCATTAATTGATCTGCCGGTCGTTCCATATAGTGACTCCTTGTTTGAAATGGCCTTTTCCCCCTAAAAGACCGTTGGGAAACGAATCTTTCCCCGATAAGGCAGTTGTTTTTATACGTGCCTATTATTAGTTATTGCCATTTTTGGGCATTTGTATTCATTTAAATTTAGTGTTTTGTTGGATTTGCTAAAAAAGCATATGAAATAGAATGGTAGATGTCTCCGTTATTGAAATTCTTTTTTATTCAACAAACAAGACGACTAGGTGGATAAACCGAAAGAGCGTAGATAACTATCTATTTGATATAGGGCTGTACTTTATTATAGGTGTCATAAGTTATGACCCAATTTTTCTACCATTTTTTAGATTTTCTTGAGCCTCTTCCATATCCTTATATAGAAGATTAATGACAGTGTTTCCAAACACATCTCTAAATATCCATTCCGTCGGGATAATTGGAAACATCCTTAAATAGGGTTTTAATTTTCTAAACCCCATTCTGTTTAAAATCATTTTTAATTTTTCTAAATATTTTGGAGAATCTTGTGCTTTATCTAATTCGACAATTAATAGAGGAAAGATGAAATAATGTGTTTTTGCCAAACAAACAGATAGCTTGATTGTATCTTCTTTGTTTCTTGAACAGCGCAACAATTCGAAAAAAAACTTATAGGCTTCCATATAATTTGCTGTCCCTAATGCAATATACAGTTGCTGTTGTTTAAATGCTCTGTATTTGGGGAACTCTTTAATTAGGCGTAATAGAGTGGGTCTATGATTGACAACAATTAGTCCAGCTAACACGACGACGTCCTTGATCAAGGATTGATCGAGAATGGAAAATACCGTGTCATATTCATCATCTTGAAGTGGCGTGCTATTCCAAATTTTGTCTTCAAGGAGGAGTAAAGTTTTTAGGTCGTTAGTCATAGTTAACTTTTATATTAATAAATATCGATACAAAATAAAATAGAGAAAGCTCGATACTCTTATAAACTGCCACATATAGGGCAAGATTAAAACTCGGAGGTGAATTGTATAAGTCAACACAACTCTACTTTGTTCTAATAC
>JABIQV010000084.1 GCA_018699495.1 bacterium
CAACAAAATATGGAGTTTCTGAGTCAAAATTAGGTTTGTTAACTATATTAGCCTCAAAGCTCAAACCGGGTGGAACAGTTTTTATTCAACCGAATAAAGAGGACTTGGGCGTCACAGATACTGCATTAAAAGACTTCTTTAATGTATATTATATCAAAACGGAAGAATATAGGACCCCTTATCATTCTTAGATAACCCCTCATTTATTTTCTTAACTAATCGAGACCTAGTTTTAATTAATTCTTCTATACCTGGTCGTCTAATACCTTCCCTTCAAAACTATTGATCTAGTCCCCTTTAATATCTTTAAAATTGGGGCTTAACAATGCAGATATTGGTCTTGGGTGGCTGATTAAATAAACCAAGAAAGCCTTTTGGATTTGATCTTTAATCTTGTCATTTTGAAACATTAAATAAATATCAACTAAATCCCTAGGATGTTGCCTATCGAAAGCACCACATATTTTTCTTCCATAAAGACCTGCCTCATTTAGAACTAACATGTCTACTTCCTGCTTAAAGGTGGATTTAACCTTTTGACTGAGGGATTGTGAATTTGATGGGTACACAGTGCTTCTTATAATAATATTGGGGTCTATTTTGATTTGAGTTCGTCTAGTTCTGACTACTCACTTAAGGGTATAATCAGTTTCTTTTAATTTAGATTTAACAACGCTATATCCATAGATTTCAGTTATTTCATCTGAAATTCAATTTAATAGCACGTTTATTTTTGAAAGAGTTTTGTCTCGATTTAAAATCAGAATAAATTTAAGGCGGCCCCTCCTTTCAAAGCAACCTCCTTATACCCAGTAACAATAGGCAAAACCCTAATCATTAAATCTGCTTGATTATAAAATTTAGAATTTTTCATGGAATATCCTCTAGTAATATTTCTGAACTATCTTTTGGACCTGTTATTTGGTATTTTTTGTCTAATCTACCACCTTCTACGACTTGTCTTTTTCCAGATCCAAGAGAAATCTTTTCTAAGTCTAATTTACTGAACCATGGCATATTGCACAATTCTCCAGAAGTGCTTAAAGCCTTATAGACCGCAAGGTTAATAACCCCTGCATTAAGTTTTTAGCTTCTTCAAAAGATTGATAATGATGAGGTTTGCGTCTAAGACTCATAGAATTATCTCCTTTATTTATGAATATCTGGAGATATTATTCTAATGTAACCGTTTTTGCACCACTACGAAGTAAAAAGCGTTTTAAATGATAAAAATTACAGCCTGAAGAGTTTTATGAGATTGACTAAAAGCACTCATTTTCAAAGAGTCAAAAAAGAAATAGGGTCGATAAAAAGAGGGGAGTCATGAGGTAACCACTTAATAAGAGACACTCTCAAACAATGACTATACGTTCCATAGGTTTTAAATTTGAATAGAAATGATTGTGAAAGAATAACATCTGTACAGTCATAATATCCGTCGTGAGAAGCAGGTACGTCAGTATCAAGAGATAAATTTAAATAGCACTCTGTTATATGAGTACTCGTCTGGCAAGTTCCGGACAACACCTTTTCGACCGACCGTTCGCCATCTGATTCAATACAAAGGATGTTGATTCCGAAAGAAAAAACAAATAAAGCACCAATCATTAGAGAAAGGTTCAATTTTTTCACATAGTGCTGATATTTTTTTAAAATTTCCTGGCAAAGGATTTCACACTAACGATAGACTTATTAAGTCTTAAACTGTGTGATTAAAAGATTTTTTTTGATACACTATCGACATGGCAAAAAATAAACGAACGGGTAAACTATCCGAGCATTTTTCAAACCGAGATTTCTCATGCAAATGTGGAAACTGTAGTAATTCCATAAGAATCAGTCTTGGACTCATCGGTGGCCTTGAAGGCCTACGTTCTAAACTTAAACAACGTGTAAATATTGTAAAAGGATTTATATGTTCAGACTGCGCTGAAAAAACAAACGAAAAAAAGAGAACATTTCATACCTCTGGTCTTGGCGCATGCGTCCAAGTAAACCAACGAACCTGCCAAGAAATCTTTTTAGCGGCTGAACAAATTCCAGAATTCAAAGGAATCGGTCTAAACCTTGATAAAGACACGGTCCATGTTGATACAAGAAAAGAAGATGAACGCGAAATTTGGGTCATCGAAAATGGTAGACGCACAAATATAACGGACGACAACCGTGAAAAATATTTCCCACAATTACCAGAACCAACGACTGAATCGAAAAATAGAATTGAGAACCCAGAGAGGGTTTCAAATCCAAGAAAATTGGAAACCCCTAAGAAATTTGAAAATTCAAGAAAATCAGAAACGCCAAGAAAACAAAGCAACCAAAGAAACTTGGAAAAGACAGAAAAAGTTGAACTAACAAAGAAAATTGAAAACCCAGAAGAAAAACAAAATTAACACATCATTCTAAATTATGGATGTATCCTCTTTATCTCAATTCCTTTCAACATTACAACACCAAAAGAAATATTCCATACACACAATCACAAACTATAACCGAGATATCAATCAATTCCTAACCTATGCGAAAGAAGGCCTAAACGACAGTTTTAACGATCTCACAAAACGATCGTGCAAACACTATCTCTATTTTTTAGATGCAAAAAACTACGTCCCATCCACCATCCACCGAAAAATTTCAGCCCTACGATCCTATTGGCGATTTATGTGCAAAAAACAAATAGTGTCCACCAACCCATGGACCCAACTCATCCTTCCAAAAAAACCCAAGTTACTGCCTCTCACATTAGACCTCTCTGCAATTCAAAAAATGTTAGACCATATTCCCCCAACATCACCGTTAGCTATAAGGAATAGAGCCCTCTTAGAATTACTATTTTCCTCTGGGCTCCGTGTGTCTGAACTTGCAACTTTAAAACTAAAAAACATTCACATCACCTATAACGAACTAAAAATTATTGGAAAAGGAAACAAAGAACGCATCGTTTTTTTTGGAGAAGAAGCAAAAAAACGTATACAGGAGTACCTCCTCATTGCCCGTCCAGAATTAGAAAAAAAACCGTCAGACACTGTTTTTATCTCAAAAACAGGATCACCTATTGGATCTCGAACAATTCAACGTTTAATCAAAACCGTTTCTGCCGAACTCAAGCTAAATTTAGATATCTCTCCTCACACCTTTCGCCATTCATTCGCTACAGAACTGCATCAAGGAGGCGCAAATTTAAGGACAATTCAACGGTTACTTGGTCATGAAAGTCTTTCAACTACCCAAATCTATACTAAAGTACTGCCTAAAAAGTTATTAGAAACATACAGAAAATTTGAAAATGAATCGGATAATTTTTAACGCGTCTAATACGAAAACGAAACGAATACATACTACAGGGTATATTGTTCACAAAAGATATACTATTATTAAGTCCCTAGATTTAACCACGAGATAGTCCGCAACTAAATAAGTAAAGAAACGGAAAAACACAATGACTGAAGAAACAATGAATCAACTAATCAAAGGCAAACATGCCGTCATAGAAGCCATAAACTCTAGTTCCGTAGAAGTTGACCGCATCATGATTTCATTCCTATTAAAAGGAAAATCAGATATCTCTCATATTTTAGCTATAGCTAAAGAAAAAAAAATAAAGATTCAATTCCTTTCTCCAAAAGCCATCACGGAGCAATTCCCAGACGAAGACAACTCGCAAGGAATATTTGCTTACACCCTTAAATTTTCATTTTATCCTATCGAAAACCTCCTAAACGATCCGGACAAGCACCAAAAAGTAGTTGTATTAGACCATATACAAGATCCCCATAATTTTGGCGCCATCCTAAGAACCTGCGAATGCTTTGGTTTTAAAAACGTGATTTTCCCAAAGGACAGAAATGCCCAACTGTCCCCAACAGTCTCCAAAACATCAGCCGGAGCGTATAGTCATCTCAACCTAATTCGTGTCACCAACCTTCATCAAACATTAATGAAACTCAAAAAAAGTGGGTATTGGATCTATGGAACCTGTCCAGAGAATGGCCAAGCACTCAACCGCATCACCGCACATACTCCCTTTGCAATCATTATAGGAAACGAACACAAAGGCCTATCTCCTCTACTGAAAAAAGTAACAGATGATTCCATTTATATTCCAATGTCAGGAAATATTCAGTCATTAAACGCGTCCGTTTCAACAGGCGTCATTCTATACGGGCTAACCCAATCACAGTCCTGAGTTTCATTTCAGATTGCAAAAAAAAGATGGACTTGATATGTTGAGTCAAGAAATATAAAAATAATGTTAGACAAGAAAAAAGAACCGAAACGACAATCAATCCAGAAAAAAATAATCATGCCTTTTATATGCATAATTATTCTATTTGTCTGCGGCATTCTTTGGCTCTCATTCTACTTGATAACAGACCACCAAAAACAACAATCCAAAAATGAAATAGAACAAGTCTATCAAGGGCTTAACGAACGCATTCAATCAACCGCAATGCTTTCAAATAGCGAAGCCACTGCTCTTTATGAAATACAAAAACTACCCTATCGACGAGCACGAGCCCTTTATCAAGAACGACTAGAGGCTCTACAAAAAAAAGGGACCTCCGTTTATTTTGGTTCTAACGATCTGGGCGACAAACAAACCCTTCTTAAACCATTTATCCAAGAAGGTCTAAAACGACCTCTTTTCAAAATAATAATAAATCAAAAAGATAATAAAATAGATTCATTTATAGCGACAATTTCACCCTATCAAGAAGAAGGCGAAATTATTCCCATTATTACAACAACCCCACTCGATCAATTTATCAATAATCAAGAAAATACATTAGGATATTTCATCTTTGGAAATTATGAGAATAAACCCTTCGTAAAACTTATCCAGGCATCAGAAAAGATAAAAGAAGCGCCACGACTCCAGCATAAACTCAAAAAACTGCTCATGACACATAAACCAAAAGAGTCTCAATTCATTTCAACATTAACGCTAAAAAATACAACGTACACCATTTTATTTAAAGAAATAGACAAACATCCTCATATTTTCATCTCTCTTCTACACCCTGTTTCACCATTTAGCGTCAAACTCATAAAGTTCATTTCAATGACTATATTAGGTATTCTTTTACTAACCTTTTGGACCCTCACTATTTATTCAATGATTATCAAAAAAATCACGTCATCAATCGATATATTAGGTGCCGTTGCAGACCAAGTATCCGGAGGCGACCTCGAACAACACATCTATGTTGATAGTAACGATGAAGTGGGCGATCTTGCCGCCATATTTAACAATATGATCAAAAATCTTAAATTATCATCAAAAACAATTATAGAAGAAAAAAACCGTTCAGAAGCAATACTCTCCTGTCTCCCTGAAGGAATCGTTGTTACCGATACGGAAAACAATATCATTCTTGCAAACTCCATTGCAGAATCTATTTTTAAATTCTCTTTTTCAGACGTTCAAGGAAAACAACTTCTCGATAATATTAAAGACGTTCATCTAAAAAAAGTAATGGTAGAAAAATTTAAAAACAAAAAAACATACATAAGCAAAGAAGTAAGTATCCAAGATGCCAATAACAAAACAAAAATGTACAATCTAGTCTCTAATAAAGTGATGAATTTAGAGAAAAAAGGAATTGGTGTCATCACCGTTTTACGAGATATTACCCACGAAAAAGAGCTAGAAAATCTGCGTGAAGGTTTTTTAAGAACCGTATCACATGAACTCCGAACGCCCCTTACGTCCGTCATCGGTTTCTTAGAACTAACAATAAATAGTAACAATAATTTACCAGAACAAATCGGAAAGTATATGAACATTGCGTATAACGAAGCAAAAAGTCTTCAACGTTTAATCGACGACCTCCTCGATCTATCACGAATTAGTGCCGGTAAAATTCACATGCATTATTCTAAATGTTCCGTAAAAGACCTCCTAGAGGGAATTGTAAATTCATTTACTCCGCTAGCAAAACGAAAAAATCTCGCCTTATTACATACCTTAGAAAAAGATATATTGATTGACGCCGACGAAGGGAAACTACGTCGTATTTTAATAAACCTTGTCTCAAATGCCATTAAATTTACGGAAACAGGAACAATTGAACTGTCAATCAACGACGCCGATACCTCCCTAGAATTTTTTACAAAAGACACCGGGATTGGTCTTTTAAAGCATGAAAAAGACGTTATTTTTGAAAAATTTAGACAAGTCGATTATTCAAGTACCCGAAAATTTGAAGGAATTGGATTAGGTCTTTCAATTGTGAAACAACTCGTGAATTTACATAAAGGAACCATATCCGTTAAAAGTGAATATAGAAAAGGAACAACATTCATTGTTTCAATTCCAAAAGAAAAACCTAAAGAACCATCTAAAGAGTAACTACCTAACCATGAATATTCTAATCATAGACGATAACCCAGAAATAACAGGCCTCACAAAACTATTGCTAGAAGGAAACGGCCACCACGTATCCACCATAGAAACAATCGAAGAATTAAAAAATGAAAAAGAGATCCAAGGCTACTCCCTAATTTTTTTAGACAAAAGCATCAAACAGATCAATCTAAAAACAGTACAATCGATGCGTCCCCCTAACGTCAAGTCACCCGTTATAGTTGCCTTCACCGCACAGGACAATGATAATCCGGATAGTCATATAAACGAAGGCTTTGACGATGTCTTATCAAAGCCATTTACGCCCCAAGACTTATATCTCCTGACAAAGAAATATAGTTAATCCGATAACGCTTTCTTTAATTTTGACTGTCTCGGCAAACAAATCGATATAACTTGCCCTAATTTAATATCTAAAAAACTAATCACTTTATACTGAGAAAAATGTTTAAACAACGAGACAAAAACGAAGCCTCTTTCTTCCAAATCAAAGGCGTCATAAATTTCAATAAAATCTTCCTTCAGTAACACCTTACACGATGTCACTTCATAAAGGTGAGTTGGGCACATCAATCCCGTTCTTAACACTTTGGATAAACTTTCTTTAGCTGTCCAATTGACTAAATTAAAATAAGAATTAAATTCAGCCCTCGTTTTAATGTAACGAGACACACGGTGATGATCAGCAGAAAAAAAAGACTCTCTACAGTCAAGCTCTCCGTCTTCCAACTTCTTCTCCATCGTCCGACATCGTTTGTCATCCAACAATTCAACGTCTATGCTCATTGGATGTCTTTCCGAAAACGCAATTGCACAAGCACTCCCATTTACATGAGAAATACTTACTTGAATATTAGGTAATAACGGATGAACAACGACCGGAAAATTAAAAACGCCTTTTTTTATCTCAATCGAAGAAAATGAACAGTCCTTTTCTATAGAAACCAAATTCAAACAGGCTTGTTTTGCGCACAGTCGTCCCATCAAATACGATTGTTTGCGTCGTTCCGACTTAAAAAAAGAAAAATAGTGCAATTCAGACTCTGATAATAAGCTAGTCGGATCGTTTGCATAGTCACGATACCGTTCTAACCAAGACGCTTCAGATAACAGGACGCAACATGCCGACTGATTGTCATCATTAGTTCTTATTACTGTCATTTTTAAACCGTTAGTCATACCCATTCACTTACTTTTATTTAAGTAGTATAAATCATATTAAATTGGACTAAAAGTAGCGCCCTGTAATTCACAGTACCCATGTTAGACATTTTTCAAAAACATGCTCCCTAATTTCCATATCAAAAACAACGACCATTCCTAATGAATTCGCGAGAATAAATCAAAACCAGACACTCTACTATATAAACGCACCTATTAAGGGATAGAAATATAAAATGCCTTTAGGTAAACTACCTATAAAAGGAATAAAAATGATCACGTTAGTTTTTACAGAATTCATTCATATGGTTATCGAAATCCTGCCCTTCTTTATTGCGGCCGTCTTACTATCGAGTGTATTAGAAACCAAACTTAATTCCGAAAAAATCCTCGCTCCGTTCATAAAAGGAAAATTCGCAGTTATTTGGACATGTTTATTAGGGGGCATTTTACCAGGATGCGCCTGCGCAACCGTCCCTTTAGCAAAAAGCTTAAAAACTAAACATGCAGGGTTAGGTGTAACCGCCTGTTTCTTAATCGTTGCGCCATTATTAGGACCCCATACCATCTTATTATGTTACGGTTTTTTAGGGTTTAAATTTACAATTTGGAGAATAATTACCGCTCTATTGGGTGGTATTGTTATGGGTTATCTATTTTCATATTTAGAGTCTAGAAAAATTCTGGTCATGCCGCCCCCCACCACTACCCCATGTACCACTAACGATTGTTCAAACCCTGCATGCCACCACCCTAAATTTTGGGAGGTCACATGGAAAACAACACGTACCTTAGGTTTATACTTTTTAATCGGTCTTTTGGTAGCGTCCGCATTAACCGTCTTAATTCCAAAAGATTTAATTCCTTCTTATATAGGCACAGGCCCACTCGCCTATTTAATTGCCGCATTAGTTGGTATCCCTGTTTATGTATGTGAAGGTGAAGAAATTCCAATTACACAAGCTCTGTTAAATTTAGGATTAGGCGCAGGCCCCTCGTTTACATTTATGATGGGCGCCGTAGGAACATGCGTCCCCACTATTTTAATGGCAAAAAAAATAATTGGATCTAAACCCGTCATGCTTTATCTAGTCTTTTGGTTTGTTTTTGCAACATTATCTGGATACTTATTTTCTTTAGCGTAACCTTCATAAGCCGCCGTTCGTCCTACTTATAAACACAAGGAGGATCCTCTATAATAGTAGTAGTAGTAGTAGAAGAGGAGAAAAACTAATGAACAAAAAATACATACTTATAGCCATTGCCACTATCGGGTTAAGTGCTGGGTTAATCTTATTAATCTGTGCAAAAACATCCTGCGGCATCAAAACAAGTGCCTCCTGTGAGATAAAAAAGGCAGCATCAAGTTGTTGTGCAAACAAATCAAATACGTCTAAAAAATGCCAATCAGATCATGTATATAAAAATGGTGCCTCGTGTGAAAAAACAAGGTCATATAGCAAAAAAGATACCCATTCTCATCGGGGCGACCCTTCTACACACAGCCATTTAAAAACAGGCCCGTCTCTTTCTACACATTTTTTTAATATCCAGACAGCCCTAAGTAAAGACGAATTTGATTCGGCAATTTCTCACGCAAAACAACTCAATACGCTTAGTTCCTCTCAAAAAGAATCGTCAATTGCATTGTCATCAAAAACAATATCCGCTGCTTCTACAATTTACGAAGCAAGAGCGGAATTTGAAACATTAAGTAAAGAAATGGAAAAATTTTATACAACAAATGGAATACCTAAGGGTCAAACTATTGCAAAATATCACTGCCCAATGGCTAAAAAAAACAAAGGCGCATCATGGCTTCAAAACTCTGAAGGAGTACAAAACCCATATTATGGTGCAGCAATGTATCACTGCGGTTCAAAAACACAAAGTTTATAAAACGTACTATTTTTTCAAAAAAATGCTCTACGTTCTTGGAAAAGACTTTCCACTTACGTAGAGCTCCTCAGTTCAAATCCTTAGTTATACCAATCCACATCTAAATAAGTACTTTTAGCCGATGAGTTCGACATATTAAATAAAAATGGAATGTCAAAAAGAATCACGCCTAAAAATATATTATTTCGATAATAAGCCGCAGTTACCCCAATCGTATCCTGAATCATATACCGTACACCAAGGCACCCAAACACAGCATCAAGATCTCCAGAGTACAATGAAATAGAATCTGAAACTCCATTCAAAATTGGAAACCGAATCCCTGAAAAGAAAACAAAATCGTCCCACGTCTTACTTATATTAAGCCTTGAATGAAGAAAAGACCCATTTACTCCAGCTTCTGCCCCAACAAATACAAAAGAAACTAAGCTACTTACAATAATTTCTTCTGACCCACTTACATAAATATCCTTATTTACAGACAATGGAACAATATATTGAATAGTAGACTCATCAAAATAAGCATTAACCCCTGCTTTGGTTTGCCAGTCCTGTTCACCTGTTGATCTCAATTCAGTCATGATGACGCCCCCATCATTTACCAAATCCCCGCCTACAAAAAGAGCCATTTTGGGTTCCACACTGACATTTGTAGACGTAACAGAAAAATCCTCCGACAATACACCCCCACTGCTCACTAAAAAAAGAGCTCCTAAAAAAAGAATCGTCCGATTAGCAACTGAAAAATAAGTTTGTCTTACACGCATAAACCTAAAATGCCTCATAAGGTAATAAAATGCAACTAAAAAGGAATTTTCTCAACTCTAGTCACTAAGAACCCACTGTACGTTACCATTCCTATATACGCGAACCCGTCCATATACCTCGCCTAAAGCATTCATTACAGTCGCCAATACAAAATTCCAACCCATCTGCTAATCAATGTCTAGAGCCTCCCCCATCCCCGTATACGGTTCAAAAATTCTATAGTCATTCGTATCTACACGCTATAACTGCAGGAAATCGTTCACTATTGAAAAAATTAAGAAGATTTTGGTGGAGGGAGCTGGATTCGAACCAACGTAGAGTAAAACTCGGCAGATTTACAGTCTGCTGCAATTGGCCACTCTGCCATCCCTCCGGTAGACTCAAAAATATACCTAAATTCTAAAAATATGTCCAGTTTTTATCAAAAAAAGGGACAAATAAAATAAATACAGGACAAATTCAAAAGGAAAAAATGGCTATCCGTCATTCAATACCACCATAAAATTCTAGTTAAAAACAGGAATAATTAATAATAAAAAATTAGTTAATAAAAAGTGGAATGACGAACGTTTAGAAAAAGAACCCGTAAAAAAATCGTTATTTAGATAGTTTTATATCAATCACATTCAAACGAAGAGGTGCAACTTTACGCGACCCTCGTTTCATGTAACCAGAATCAAATGTAAAAATAATGTCATACCGTTCAGTGATACTAGGGTGAACAAGATTGGTAAATTTATCAAACATTCCGTATCCAGTTGCATCAATTCGGTTTCTATCCTGAAGATTATCATTAAAAACACCAAATTCTATATGAGGTGTTCGTTCCGTTTGGTATCTATTTCCAAATGGTCGTCCCTTAACAATTCTACAACAAGACAAACAAAAGATAGGAAACGGAAACCCTTCTCCAAAAGGAGACAGACCTTCTAATACGTCAACAAATTTAGAATTAATTTCTTCGAATTTTAACGTATCCAAAATATTATACGTCATCTGAAAATCATCTATTTCCAATTTGGACATAATCTCTCTAATTTTTTTCAAGAACTCTGGCAAGTCTTTTTTATGAAGAGAAAAGCCACAGGCTTGAGAGTGGCCACCAAAGGCATCTACCAATTGAGCACCAGATTCTGAAGCAACTTCATGAACAAACAACGGTCTCCCGTTAGCTTCTTCGAACGCTTCCCCTGCTCGCTCAACCAAACTATACACATCAATAGAAGGAATACTTCGAACAGAGCCACGAACAAAATCATCACCATCGTATTCTGTAATAATCATTGCTGGTCGTCGAAATCTATCTCTTAACCGGTCTGTATCAATTCCAATGACACCTGGGTTCCAATTTTTTCCTTGAATAACGATTATTTTATCGTTTTCTGTGTCAATCTGCTGTTCAATTAATAGCTCAATTTCATCTTCAATTTTACTTGTTATCTTTTTTCGTTCTTCGTTAACATCATCAATCAAACTCGCTTCTTTTGCAGCTTCCGTTACATTGTTTTTCATTTTATAGACATCTGCAAATTTTTGAACCACTTCAGATGCTTTAGCCGCATTCTTTTTACCTATTCCAATAAGCAATAAATCAACAACCAAATTAGAATCAGGAATATTTTTTGACGGGTCCCCAATACGACCAGGCGCATTCAATCGAGGAACAATGGTTCGTGAAATATCACGAGCCTTAATCTTTCGTTTCCACGGAAAACTAACGTCCAACAATGCTTTCAACCCTTCTCTATTCGTATCATTTAAGTATTCAACACCTTTAGAAACAATAATTCTGTTAAGAGGCTCTCTTAACGACATTCTGTCAGAAATTGTTCCTAATGACGCAACCGTGAGTAAAAACTTTTCTAAAAATTCAGGAATCTCTTTATCGAGTACACTAAACAAAATTTGAATAAATTTAAGAGAAACACCGGCCCCTGCTAATTTCTGATAAGGCGACGTGTATCCGAGTGTATTTGGATTAATCATTGCTAATGCATTTGGCGATTTTTTACCTAAAACATGATGGTCGCAAATAATTACATCCAGGCCCTGTTCATTTGCATAGTCAACCGCTTCTCTATCTTTACTTCCACAATCAGTCGTAAGAAGAATAGAACACCCTTCTTTCTTTGCTTCATCAATAATCCGAGGTTGAATGCCGTGGCCTTCTCTACATCGAACCGGGAAATCATAAAAAACGTGATACCCAATATGTCGTAACCCAGCAACTAATACCACTGCTCCAGAAATACCATCAGCATCAGGATCGCCATTTACCATAATTTTCTCTTTTTGTTGAAGAGCCAATTTAAGACGGTCCATTGCTTTATCTTGTTCTTTCGGATGTGCAATATATTCTATTTTTTGAATTAATTCTGTAGGAGGACGAAGAATATTAGAAAGAGACTCACTGTTTTGTAAATTTTCAGCAAGTACCATTTTAGATAGAATAGGAACCAAATCGTGTGCCTTATTTAAATCTTGAATATCCGAATCTTCAAACGAAAGAAAATTCCAATTCAAACTACCAAATTTATCATTATCCATTAACATAGGTCCCGTAGTTTAGCCTGCTTCTACCAATAATAAAAGCCCTTGGGTTAACAAATGAGTAATAAACGGTCGCTAACCGACCAATTTGCAATGAAAACTCTAATAAAAAAAAATGAAATAAAAAAAAATATTTACCGATAACTAGTATAACTATACTATCAAACCAAACGTTTAATAGAATTATACAGATTACAATCAACCGTAACTGTTAGTTATTCAATTTCAGAGAAAACTTTGATAAAACAAAAGAGATAAAGAAATCAATGCGTATAGATAGAGCCTTAGGAGAAAATAATGTTTAAAATTCTTTCAGGAAATCCAAACCCCTTTCTTGATTTTACTATTCCAGATCCAACAAATTCGGCCCCCTTACGTGATATTAAACACATCGCAGCACAGTTAAAATGTATGTTCTCCACTACCGAGCAAGCTGAATTTAAAGCGTTAACCGCCAGTGACGGTTTTAAAGCTTATATGAAAGATGATGAAAACCCTTCTATATTTGGTCTCCCCGAAATCCTACCTGAAAATCCATTAGAATTCGAGGGTCTGTTATATTTTTTCAACGACGACCTCACGGACACAGACCTAAAAACGCTATTGTCTAACTACGAGAAAACCCATGGTGCCGATGAAACGACCCACTTAATTAAGCGATTAATCGAGCATGCATGTCCTCAGTCTGATCTATCCTTTGAATTTGATACCGTATTAAAAAAGTGTCTAACGACGCCTGCCTTACTCAAGGAACTAACCGCTTTCACTGTTACTAAATACACAGAAACACTTGATCCAGATAACACAGTTTTAGATTACATCACGCATTTAAGTACGCTATCCACTACTTTCCCTGAGATAGTCAAAACGTGTCTCTCGGACCACCTAAAAACCTTATCTTTACCCGATAAAATTATCCAACTTGAAAAACTCTCTCAGAAACTCAACGACCTCTCGCCTTCGTTTAAACATGACGGCCTAAAGATAATTGTGTCGGAATATATAAATGAAATACGTTTAACCTTATTTACTGACCCTCCTCCTGAAGAGTTTGATGCGCAACTCGCTACCCTCTTCAACACATGGGCAACCGTCGATCCAACTCATTCACCGTCTGTTAATCTATTTTTTAGTCAATCGACTACGTCTCAACAAACAATAGCCCTTACGGAAGCTCTTCAAAAAATTATCA
>JABIQV010000085.1 GCA_018699495.1 bacterium
AATATAGCTAGCTGAAATAGTGGGTTGGTTATTATTTTTTTAATCATTATGAGCTTCATGGCGCTAGCGCGACCCCACTCGAATCAACTCCAGAATAAATACAAAAATACACGGCAGCATTTAATGGCCGGACCTCAGTGTTGGGATCTGGGTTGCTTGGAGTTGCTACAAGGCCGGTTATACCTTGTTCGTTTACGCTATGGGTGTGCCGTGAATTGTTGGTGTAATTTCCTTCGTCTGCCGCTGATGTGGTAGTTGGACCTAGGACTGCGAATCCCTGAGTGTGAGACGCATCGGCGGCCGTACCACCTGATCTTAGTAACGAGTTGTTACCATTTCTTCTAAAGTAATAGGTATTAGATCCACTACTACCTACTGATGCGCTGTGGCTATGGCCACCACCGGAAACTAATGTACTGGTCCCTGAATTAGAATCACCGGTTGCTGTAATAGGATGGGTGTGAGCACCAGTGACATTTATTCCCGAGGAGGTGGCAGTTTCAGTACCTCCATTAGGGTCTACTGTTCGCCAGTTAGTAACTGATATATCTGTGTCCGCAGCTGTTCCAAAAACATAACGACCTCTTAAGTCTGGAAGTGTACCTGTCGCTCCCCAAGCCGTTCCAAGTGCATCTCCCAGCGTCCCATACACACCTTGATCTGGTAGTGTTCCATCACATAAAAGCCATCCTGTTGTGGCAGGATCCGGTGGGTATGAAAATGCAACAACGGATCCTAAAAATATAGAATTATAATGGGTGTATGGATCGTCACCAATACCTGTAGTTGCTCCTTTTAAAGCGGTGTCAATGACGGCCCCATTAATCATTAATCGTGTGGTCGCTTGAATGTATTCTTTTTCAGAAATACTTCCTGACGTAGAGTCTACTATTTCTAGAGTGGTGGCTGTAAAACCCGAACCGTTTGTGAATGTCATTACTTTGTTGTTTAACATAGCTTTGTTTGTGCCTTCAGATGCACCAAAAATAAAAATAGATCCTAGCAGAACTACAGAAATGATTAGTATTGCGGGGTCTAATTTTTTTTTAATTGGCATAAGTTAACAATATCCTAATCAAATATTTTGAACGAGTTATTAAACAGATAATAACACCTATTATAATTTATTATGAAAATGAGGTAAACACTCTGTATCTATTTTTTTTCAGTTTGTACATGACTATCCCTCTATCCAATTGTGTAATTTATCATCTATTATAAACTATCGAATAAAAAGCAGAGAGTTATGTATTATAAAAAATCGATAGATAAGTTAATTGTGGTAGTTACAGGAGGCGGGTCGTCAGGACATGTGACGCCTAACCTAGGGATAATTGAACATTTGTCTGAAAATGGTGATGGGATGGACTATCAATTTTTTTATATAGGCGCTAAAAAGGGTATCGAACGGCAATTGGTTCGTGACTTTTTGGATAATGGCGTTATCTCTTCTTATGTTTCTATTCGATCTGGGAAATTGAGGCGCTATTTTAGTTTTCAGAATGTGGTTGATGTGATTAATGTGTGTATAGGCATTGTTCAATCGGTTTACTTTTTAAGCAGAATACAGCCTCACGTTTTGTTTTCAAAGGGCGGATTTGTTAGTTTTCCCGTAGTTTTTTCGGCATGGCTATTAAACATTCCAGTCGTTGCTCATGAGTCGGATATGACCATGGGGTTAACGTCTAAATTGTCGCAACCATTTGTTAAACGCTTTTGTTTTACCTTTGAAGAGGCGTTAAATCAGTGTCGACTAACAAGTGAAAAAAAGGTCTTAACCGGGACCCCCTTACGTAAAAAAATAAGGAGTTCGAATCGGTCTCTTATCGACATGTATTTTTCAGGGTATAAAGATAGGTCCTATCAATCTAAGCAAAACTTGTTAATTGTTGGGGGTGGATTAGGATCGGTTTTTTTGAATCGGTTTTTTGAGGATTTTTCGAAAGAATTAAGTTGCGATTATAATATTCTTCACGTTTGTGGAGTTGGAAAGACAACTCAATCGGGACATGACGTCACGCACTATGTTCAGAAAGATTATATTGATGATTTTGGAAATGCCTTAGCGTGGGCGGATATTGTTGTGTCCAGATCGGGATCAAATGCGGTGTACGAATTACTTGCCGCTCGAAAAGTTCATATTTTGGTGCCTTTATCATTAAAGGCGAGTAGAGGGGAGCAACTGTCGAACGCGTCGTTTTTTGTAGAAAAAGGGATGAGCATGATGATTGAGGAAAAAGATTTAACAAAGAAACAGCTGCTTATCTTGTTAAATAACGGACTTATTAAAAAGAATGATTTCATAAATCGGATGAAATCTTTTAAACTTCTGGATAGCGCATCAATTATTGAAGATACGTTACGTTCAGTTATAAAGAGGTAAAAAGACAGTGGAAAATTTAATAAATAATCAAAAGACTACAAATGAAACAATATCGAAGGCTCAGGTAGATGCGTTGTTTGCGTTACCGTTTTTAGAATTGGTCTACAAAGCGGCTACCGTTCATAGAGAAAATCATGATCCGAGAGAAGTGCAGCTATGTACCTTGTTATCTGTAAAAACAGGTGGATGCGCCGAAGACTGCGGGTATTGTCCGCAGGCGGCTAGGTATAATACGGATGTTGAAAAGCAGAAGATGATGGGGACAGAAGAAATACTAGAGTCTGCACAACAAGCAAAAGAGAATGGGTCTACTCGGTTTTGTATGGGAGCCGCGTGGAGAGAGGTTAAAGATAACTCGGATTTTGATACAATTTTGGAATCGGTTCATCGGGTTAATGCCCTGGGACTAGAAGTTTGTTGCACCTTAGGGATGTTGAATGAAGACCAAGCAAAGAAACTAAAGAAAGCTGGATTGACCGCATATAATCACAATTTAGACTCTTCTGAAGGGTTTTATAAACAAATTATTGGAACCCGTACGTATAATGACCGACTTAAGACATTAAGTAATGTATCTGAAGCTGGAATTTCGGTTTGCTGTGGTGGGATTATTGGGATGGGTGAGACGATGGAGGATAGAAAGCAGTTTGTTTTAACGCTGGCTAACTTATCACCTCAACCTGAAAGTGTTCCTATTAATGCGCTTGTTCCGGTAAAGGGAACGCCTTTAGAAAATCAAGACGTTATTGATCCTACGGAATGGGTTCGGATGATCGCGATTGCTAGAATTCTTTTGCCAAAATCGAAAGTTCGCTTGAGTGCTGGGCGGTTGGGGTTATCTAAGGAAGTACAGGCGCTTGCTTTTTTAGCTGGAGCGAATTCTTTATTTACGGGTGAAAAGTTATTAACCACAGGGAATCCGGAATGGAAGCATGATATCGATATGCTAACGACCTTAGGATTGAAAGCGAAAGAATCTGAACCTCAACCCGTGAACGCTTAGAGTTTAGCTTGGTAAGGGTATAAATAGGTGTT
Source organism: bacterium (assembly GCA_018699495.1). Lineage (GTDB taxonomy): Bacteria > Margulisbacteria > Marinamargulisbacteria > JABIPA01 > JABIPA01 > JABIPA01. The sequence goes on from JABIQV010000085.1 coordinate 3,419, forward strand.
TTTGTGAATGACGTTTTTGTCCTTGGAACCGATACTGAAATAGGAAAAACGAGGATAGCTGGCTTAATTGCGGCGTATTTTTTGGAAGTAATAGGGGCTTTTCCTAATAATGGTTTAGAGGATCAATTGCCTGTTCGAAAACTTATTACTCAAAAATGGATACAGACAGGGATTTCTCAACATGAAATCGATTTGCGTGTTCATGAATCTATTATTCGGTCGTCTAGTCTAGACACCACCACCTCTCAATCGTTTTTGAAAGCGGTGTTTGACGAATGGGATGGGTTTAATAACGACCGATCTCCTTTTGAATTTGAATTTCCTGGAGCTCCTAATTTATGTTCTTTCTTAGAAAATTCCAGTGTTTCCGTTGATAAGATAAAACAGTCCTATTTTTCTCTGTCTGATTCGTTTGAGACTGTTATTGTGGAAGGGTTGGGGGGTGCGTTTGTTCCTCTTGACTCACAAACATTGCTTATAGATGTTGTCTGTGACTTAAAGTTACCTGTAATTTTGGTTATCGGTAACAAATTGGGGTGTTTGAATCATGGGTTGATGACAATTGACGCTATAGTGAGAAGGGATATCCCGTTAGTGGGCTTTATTCTTAATGATTGCCATGAGTTAGAGACTGACGAAATGACACTTATTGCGGATAGTAATGAAGACGAATTGAAACGGTTATACCCGGATTACTTTTTGGGGCGATTACCTTTTTCTAGAAATATTTGTGAATCTTACCAATCATTTAAAAAAATAGGGCCGTTAATTTTTGATAAGTGTATGGATGACATAAAGCCTTAATTTAGAAATTAAACTGAAACTGGATATGGTGTGCCGGTGATAAAATCCGACACTATAATCTTTGCGATTGCTTAGTTGATGTTAGTTTTAGAATACATATTTTTTGTAGAAATACGACATAGGTCAGACTGTCTGTTATGTCCATATTACACGTTATTGCTATCGACGATAAAGAAGGGGCAGTCGGGTTTGTATCGGATAACTTTTTAAGTGTTGTTATGAGTGAATTTAGTTTTGGATATGTTTTTAAGTGGGTTTTTGAAAGTAGGAATGGGCGTTCATTGTTTAATAATTTCGTCCCATAGTCCGTGATATGAAGGTGGATAAACTCGGCATCTATTATTTTAAGTTCTGCGTCAGGAGTCGTGGGGCGTATGAGCTGTAACTGTAGAGACGGGTTTAGGGGCTTGGGTGAGTTAATGTGTGTATTTAGGACTAAATCCGTCGAGACTTTTTCTATGTAGCGGAGACAATTTGATATAAAAAGCTTTATGTCGAATGATTTTATTGCTTTTTTTCGTCCATTTTTTCCCATATTCTTAAATCGTTGACTGATATCCGGGGTATTCCATTTTTTAATAGTTTTAAGAAATGGATCGGAGTCAAAGGTAATGGATTGGAATAAATATTGGCTCCAATCTGAATCTAGGGTTGTATTGAATATCGTTGCAAAGGGAAGACTGGTATTAAAAATTGTATGAATAAATAGACCTTCTTTTTTATGTGTTATTAAATTTTGATAGGCGCCAGAATCTGATATGAAAACCGGTAATTCAGAGGCCATTGCTTCTACAACAGTTAGCCCAAACGTTTCAAAAATTTCCGATGGAGATATAAATGCATCTGCTAGTTGGTAAAACTCGGGAATCGCCTTTCTTGAAGGGTTTATAATTGTTCGTGATTGGGATGGATGATTATTGAAAAAATATGTTTGAATTTTTTCCGTATAGGGGGCGAATACGTTGTCTCCAACAATAAGTACATGGAAGTTTTTATTAATAGTTAATAATTTGGAGAGGGTCTCGAAAAAGGAGAGGATGTTTCCTTTTGTAAATGGGTCTAATCGTGCCAGAAAAAGCCAAATGATTGCGTCTTTTGGGAGTCTGTACTTTTTCCTAAGTGCTTCTTTTTGTTCTTGGGAACAGGGTTTGAAAATGGTTGTATTTATTCCATATAGTATTTTTTTAATGGTAAATTCAGGGTCTATTTTTTGAGTTGATAGAAAATTAAGTATCGCTTGTTTTGATTGATCGGACGCGACTATTACGGAATCTGATTTGTTGAGTTCGGTAAAGAATGTTCTTAAAAGGTAATAATGCGGTTTTAGAGCAAGAGAATGGAAACATGCAAGTACCGGTATGGGTAGGTTGAAATAATTTCTATATTTTAGGAAAGGGAGGCAAGACATTTCGGTAGAAAAATAAATAAGACGGTCATTTGTTTTAGAAATGGTGGCGATATCTGACAGCTTAATGATTTGATAGGGTGACGATATGTTATGAATTTGACAAAAATTTCTTGCTTTTTCCACGGTTGAATCAGTGATGATATAGAGTTGTTTAAAGGGGGCGTTTAGTAACGATACCGTCGTTTCATATGCGAATAAGAAGGCTCCCGTTTTTGCCTTTGAGGGTTCATCTATAAATGACGATGGCATTTCGAGGAAGAGTGATAATGACTCGTAAAAAGGAGGGTGTTGATTAGTGTGTTGGTTCATTTTTTATTATCTATAGTGAGGTATTCATATTTTAGTAGAAATTGACAGGCGTGTATATCGTCACGATTAAGCGTTTTGGATACGGTAGAGGGGTCAATCAGTGACTTGTTTGTCGATATGGTTTGGAGGATTTTTTTACATACGGTTAGGTTTACTAAGTTGAAGTCAAAATGATTAGAAAACTTATTGTTTTTTAACGACATGGCTCCCTTTTCGGTAAGTGTTAACTTTTGGCTTTTTTGAGGATTAAATGCGTTTTTGTAGATTTTGATAATAGCGTCTGATTGAGTGAAAAGAGAAGGGGGTGTTTTTTCTTTTTTAAGTATCGTTTGACGCGTTTCTTCAGATAGTCTGTGGTCTGAGATGAGGGTGTTTAAATAGTGTGGCCATGAATCTGTTCCTGGACTTGGATTGTTTCTTTCGATTGTATGGCTACTATTTTTTTCAGTTAATGTTTTATTTAACGTTTGCACAAAGGATTCTATATCAAGCGAATAGTTTGTCTCTACGGACTCTTTCCATTTTCTTTCTGAGCTAATAAAAGATGTGCCTAAAAAATGTTCATGAGAATAATAAATAGGAATTTTCGTTGTAGTCAAATTTTTGTAGTCAATGATATCTGGGGTATAACAGTGGATATTTTTTGATAATGAATATAGGACTCTATTGACACTGGTTTCATCACCGGTCGCTGAAAGTGATAATAGGGAACATGTGGCATTGTCCTCAAAGGCATATGCTTTTAACATCAATTGACGAAGAGAATTTAGTTTAGTTTTCATGTAATTTGAACTAAAGATGTCACGTGATTGTTTTGTTTTCCTATCGTGTTGGGACATAGGCGTAGTTAGACCATTAATAGCAGGTGATACTAACGTTATTGGTAGCTTGTTGTTAATTGATGACAGAGTGTCTTTAAGCCACGTGGAATTTTTTTCATAGCATGTATCAATGGCATCGATAACTATTTCTAGGGGTTGGTTAGAAAACGTCTCGTTTAGGAGTTGAATAAGGGGCGTAAATGATGGTTCTTCACTTAATAGATGCTTTGTATGGATGATAAGTTTATTGAGACGTATAGCGGGAGTTTTTTTTTGGATGACGGATTTATCGTGATCTAAACCCTCAGGGACTGGATGTAGTTTATCAAAAAAGGGTTTTAAGATTAATTTGGCTTTGAGAGAGGGGGCTAGTAATTTTATTTTTTCGAGTATGCTAGCAGTTCCGCATAAACATAGGTCTATTTCTGAAAGATAGGGGATGAGTTCTATAAAATCATGAATTGTTTTTTTTGATTCGAATTCAGAATAATAAAGAATACATCGGGTTGAAAGGTTTTGGAATTTTCGCTTTTCAAAAAATTGAATACAGTCCCCACTCATGAAAAAAGCGTAGTCCGCATTATTATTTTTAAATTTTCCTGATTCCCAATGTTGCCACGGTAGAAAGTCAAACTTAGTTGAATTGACATGCGGGTACATAAAATATGTATCTGAACTGTTTTTGGCTGTTAAAAGATCGAAATAGGTTCGTTCTTTTAGAGCGTGTAGCCCTTCATTAGGCGATGGCGAGTAGCTTGTACAATCAAAATCGAGCATGTCTCGATGATGAAGCAGAAGATTCACAAAGCGCTCATGGACGGTAATGATTTTAATATAACATGGTCGACTAAGTCTAATTTTCGAATTCGACGTTCTATATTCGGTTGAGCTTCTTTTTTAATAATTAACCAAAAAATTGAGCTGTGGAGCTTAGCATATTTTCCAAATGCTTTAAGTCGTTCAATTGAGTCGTCATCTTTGACGTCGGTCATTGCAAATTGAATAATATAAAATTTATTTTTTGTATCGATGGCAGTTATGTCGGGTGTTTGTCCAAACATGGTTTTTGGGGTACCCATAGCGGTATTTTCAATGTTTGTTTTTATATTTACAAATCCTTTAGCTTCGAGAAGTTGGCGCATACTTTTTACTAGTTTATTTCTGAATTCGATGATGTCTAATTCTGGCATTAGTTTCTCCTGGTAGGCGGCTTTATTTATTTACCCGTTGTTTAAGTTTAATTTGACCTAATATTGGGCATGCTGATTGAATTGATGAAAACTCACTAAATATTATATACTAATCTGGCTAGTTTTTGACAGGGACGCTTACGGGCTAATCGAAATGGGTTTACTGTAGGGATTTCGATTGATTTTAATTAGTTAATAATATAAAAAAAGTTAGATTTTTTTTTAGAGTTGAGGTAGGAAGAAAAAAAATGGAAAAATATACATATTTGAATAATGCTAATGGCGCTTTTGTTGAAGAATTGTTTCAAAAATATAAAGACGATCCATGTTCAGTTGATTCCAAATGGGCCTTGTTTTTTGAGGGGTTCGAATATGGTGCCGATAGACCGTCGGAACCGGCAGCGGCAGCTGTGTCTACTAAAGAAATTTCTGTAATGAAGTTAATCGATGGGTATCGGTCTAGAGGTCATTTATTAGCCGATACGAATCCAATTAGAGAACGTCGTCATCATAAAGCAGATTTAGCTTTAGATTATTTTGGTTTATCTGAGGCAGATTTATCGACCACATTTGAGGTCGGAAATGAATTAGGACTCGGTCGTGTTACGTTAAGTAGAATTTTGGACCATCTTAAACTGACATATTGTGGACCAATTGGTGCTGAGTATATGTATTGTCGAGATGATAAACTTCGTAACTTTTTAGAAAAAGAGATGGAATCCATCGCAAATCAACCACAATTTAATACGGTTCAAAAAAAACGTATTTTAAGGAAAATATGTGAAGCTGTTACCTTTGAGAGTTTTTTACAAACTAAATATATCGGTAAAAAGCGATTTTCGTTAGAAGGTGTAGAATCACTAATTCCTTCTTTAGATATGGCAATTGAAGAAGGTGCTGAAAAAGGTGCAAAAGAATTTGTATTTGGGATGGCGCACAGAGGACGGTTGAATGTTTTAGTTAATATTTTTGGAAAGACATATGAAGACGTGTTTTCAGAATTTGAAGGAACGCCTCTTCCAGTAGATGTGAAGGGTAGTGGAGACGTTAAATATCATTTAGGACGGTCATCAGATATAAAGACAGTTAGTGGAAAAGATGTTCATTTGAGTTTGGTTCCGAACCCCTCTCATTTAGAAGCCGTTAATCCTGTTGTTCAGGGAATTGTTTATTCAAAATGTCACGATTTATATGACGGAGATTATAAGAAAATTATTCCTATTATCATTCATGGTGATTCTGCAATATCAGGTCAGGGCGTGAATTATGAACTGTTAAATATGTCCAAAATCGATGGGTATGCTGTTGGTGGAACGGTTCACATTGTTATTAATAATCAGGTTGGATTCACAGCGAACTATAAAGAATCCCGGACAAGCATGTATTGTACGGATTTGGCTAAAGTTACTGAATGTCCAGTTTTTCATGTTAATGGAGATGATCCTTTAGCTGTTTCACATGCGATGAAGTTAGCGATTAAAACTAGGGAATTGTTTAATACAGACGTATTCGTTGATATTTTAGGGTACCGTCGGTACGGACATAATGAAGGCGATGAACCTCGTTTCACTCAGCCTAAACTTTATAAAAAGATTTCAAAACATCCTAATGTCCTTAAAGTTTTAATTGCTAAACTTGTTGAATCTGGTGATATCTCTCAAGAATTTGCCCAGAGTTTTACTACGGAAATTAAAACGAAACTTCAGGAAAAACTTGATTTTGTAAAAGCGGTTAATCATACGTTACATGTTGATTATTTAGGACGGTTTTGGAAAGGGCTTCGTCGGTCTAAAGTCTCTGATTTTAAAACGTCTGTATCTACGAAAGTTTCTCAAAAATCGTTAGACAATGTTGCGAATGCGTTGGTAACTGTTCCAGAATCTTTTGCTTTATTTCCTAAAATGAAAAAAATATTGGATCAACGGAAGTCCAATGTTTTTGAAAGTAAGACAATAGATTGGGGAACGGCGGAACTTTTGGCATACGGAACATTATTGGCTGAAGATCATCCGATAAGAATTTCTGGGCAAGACAGTCAACGAGGTACATTTTCTCATCGACATGCTGTAATTAAAGATTATACAAACGAAGCGTTGTATACGCCATTGAATCATATTCAAGAAAAGCAGGCTAAAATGAATGTGTATAATTCGTTGTTGTCTGAATACTGTGTGTTGGGTTTTGAATATGGATATGCCACAGCTAGACCACAAACGTTGGTTATATGGGAGGCTCAATTCGGAGACTTTTCCAATGGCGCTCAAATCGTTATCGATCAGTTTATTGCTTCGTCGGAAACAAAATGGCAACGTATGAGTGGCTTGGTTTTATATTTACCACATGGATATGAAGGGCAAGGTCCAGAACACTCAAGTGCTAGACCCGAACGGTATTTACAACTGTGTGCTGAATATAATATGTATTTGGTTAATCCAACAACGCCTGCGAATTTGTTTCATATGATTAGACGGCAACTTAAAAACGACTTTAGAATTCCGTTAATAGTGTTTACTCCAAAAAGTTTATTACGACATCCAAAAGTTGTGTCGGATGTGTCAGAATTAACGAATGGAAAATTTGAAGAAGTGTATGATGATAAGAGCGCAGATCCTAAGAAAATCAAACGTTTGATTTTATGTACAGGCAAAATTTATTATGATTTACTTGAACGTAAAGAATCTCTTAATGACGAGTGTGTCGCTTTAGTGCGGTTAGAACAAATTTACCCGTTACCAGTGGATGCTTTAAAAGCAGTTGTTTTGAAGTATAAAAAGTCTAAAGAATGTATTTGGATTCAAGAAGAGCAGGAAAATGGCGGGTTTTGGGGTCATATGTTACGTAAAGAATATACATTTGGTATTCATATAGACAGAGTGATTGCTCGAACAAATAGCTCTAGCCCAGCAACTGGAAATGAAAAGACTCATATTAAACAACAAAAAGATTTGATTGATAAAGCGTTTAAGTTTTAAGTAGACACGTAAGTTAATAATTTAAAGTTTAAGTAAGGTAAATACTTAGGAGATAAAGATGGAAAAAAAGAATATTGTTATACCAGCTGCTGGTGAATCAGTTACAGAAGGCGAAATTGTTGAATGGCAAAAAGAAGACGGTGACTTTGTTGAAATGGATGATGTTCTTCTTGAAATAGAAACCGAAAAAGCCTCTATGGAATTAACCGCTGAAGCTAGTGGAACGCTTAAGATTTCTGTTGAGGAAGGCGTTGTAAAAGTTGGCGATGTTATTGGGCACATTTTGGTAGGTGTGTCTGGCGCAGGACCGGCTAAATCTGGTGATTCTGGGTCGTCTGACGCTAAGGAAACATCTGTGGAACCTGTGGTGTCTGATTCGGATTCGAAAACAACCTATGCTTCAGGAACACCGTCTGTTGCAGCTGGTAAATTGATGCGAGAAGCTGGTGTTACCTCTGTTGCAGGGACAGGCCGAGATGGTCGTGTCACGAAAGAAGATGTTCAACAAGCTGTTCGTTCAGGAGCTGAAGCTCGTACATCGGAATCTAAAATAGAGCCTCCTAAATCGACAAAAGACCAAGCACCTAAAGCTATTGAAAAGCCTTTATCTGTTGGGCGAACGGTAGAGCGAAAACGAATGAGTTTGATTAGACGAACAATTGCGAAACGTTTAATAGAGGCTCAACAATCGGCAGCTTTATTAACTACATTTAATGAAATTGATATGAAGCCGGTAATGGATATTCGGAAACAATATAAAGACAAATTTAAAGATACACACGGTATTGGTCTCGGATTCATGTCCTTTTTTACAGCGGCAGTTGTTGAGGGGTTAAAATCGTATCCGTTAGTTAACTCTCAAATTGATGGGGATTCTATTACGAGTCCAAACTATTGTGATATAGGAATCGCTGTATCGACTCCAAAGGGACTTGTTGTTCCTGTTGTTCGTGATGCTGAAACAAAGAGCTTTTCTCAAATAGAAACGGATATTAGAGAATATGCGTTACGAGGACGAGATGGAAAATTAACGATGGATGATATGGAAGGTGGAACGTTTACCATAACTAATGGAGGTGTTTTTGGCAGCATGTTATCTACACCTATTGTTAATCGACCTCAAAGTGGAATATTAGGAATGCATAATATTGTTCAACGAGCAGTGGTTGTAAATGGTGAAATTGTTATTCGACCAATGATGTATGTCGCTTTAACGTATGATCATCGTATTATTGACGGGTCCCAAGCGGTTGGGTTTTTGGTAAAAGTGAAAGAAATGATTGAAGATCCCGTTCGATTGGTTCTTCATTTATAACGATAACTAGCCTAACGCGAACTCGCTATAGTAACCATGGACGGATTTATAATAGACATGATGTTAACTAAAAAGGGGTGTTTGATATGAAAGTAAGAGACATTAAAGAAGATGATATGTCGTTATTGGCAAAAGGGCTTCACAAGGCGTCTTTTTTTTCATCGTTTGTTAAATCTGACTTTGAGAGGATAGCTCAGGGGTTTACTGTTCAAGATTATGATCCTGGAGAAGTGGTGTTTAATGTTGGCGAAAAAGGAAACTCTTTTTATATTGTAAGAGAAGGCTCTGTAGATGTTGTGAAAAAGAAATTTGGATTTATTTCGTCCGTAGTAGCTTCGTTAGGTAAATTAGAGTTTTTTGGTGAAATGGCACTGGTAGAAAAAAATAACCAACGAACGGCTACGATTAAGGCTGGCGCTTCAAAGGCTTCCGTCTATTGTTTAACGAGTCAGAATTTTGCATCCTTATTTTCAGATAATCCTTCCTTTAGGCGCGCACTTAAAAAGATATCTGAATCTAGGAAGTAAGTGCTGACGTTTTATTACTAAATGTTAGGCTGAGGCGGTTAGATACACTTATTTAGTTTGTAACGGTTTTTTGATTAGGCTAAGGCAGTAAAAGTTTGATTCCAATGGCGATGGTAACAAATTCAAAGGCTCGTTTGATAAAATGATTTCCCTTAGAAATAGCGATTGAGGCACCAAAATATCCTCCTGCAAAAGATCCTAGTATAAGCACAAATACCCAGTCCCATTGTATTTTACTTTGAAGGCCCAACGTAATCGCTCCTGTCAGGTTCCACCAAATGCCGACATTTACTAAGGTTATTGCGATTGCGTGTTTATAATCGTAGCCAAACCATCGTATTAGAAATAATGTCACAAAGAGACCTGTTCCTGAAGATAAGGATCCGTTTAAAAATCCAATTAAAAACAAAAAACAAAGGCCAATGTTAAATTTTGTTCCTGATCTGTTTAGGTCGTTTTTATTTGTGCCTAAGTCATGTTTCATGATCGAATAGAGTCCCAGTGATAATGTAAGTGTACCAAGTAGACCTGTTGCAAATTTTTCGGAAATATTGACGATAGATAGTGCACCTAAAATTACCCCAGGAATTCCGGCCCCAAGGACATAGAGGCTCATTTTCTTATCTAAGCTTTTATCTTTAAAGAATTTCATGCTAGCACCCACCCCCAAGGCAATTGTAGCGACTTTGTGAGTAGCTAATGCTTTAGCAAATGGTAATCCTAAAAAGATTAGGGCGGGAAATTGGATTAAACCTGCTCCGCCGCCTGCTAGTGCTGAAAATGTATTGGCGACAAAGGAAACGATAATTAATATAAGTTGAATATTAAAAATGTTTTCCATAGTTAATAGTTTAGTTGGACTTGATAACCTGTATGGCTTCTTACATTAAACACGTTATCTGAATCGAAAATCAGATACTGTCCCTTAATTCCCATTAATTTTCCGGAAATAATAGGCGCTTTGTCTAGGCGTTGGCTTTTGACTTTTGTTAGGTGGTGATGGACGGGATAATTAATGGAAAGAACATCCGGTGTCGATTTAACACCATATTTTAAAAAAGGTTCAGGTAGTTTTTCGATGACTTCACTATGTTTTTGAAGGAATGTGTCTGTATTCAAGAACATATCGGGTTGAAATTTTAGCATTTTTTGCCAAGATGTTTTGTCAGAGAAATGATCTTTTAAAGCGACTTCGATAGATCCTGCTAAATATCGATTTGGACACTCTGCGACGGGTGCTGCTAAATAAGCGCCTTGATCTATCCATCGTGTTGGGACTTGAGTATCTCTTGTAACCCCAACTTTGTAGTGGCTCGACCATGCTAAATATACGATATGAGGTTGAAGATGGTTGCGAATTTCCCAGTCTACATCTCTTCCTTCCCCTAAATGTGCTTTGCATAGTTCGGGGCGTATGATGCATTCGGAGTTGATAGGTGATTTTATGAAGCATGGGTAGCAAAAGCCCTGTCCAAATGCCTTTTTCGTTTTTTTTCCGCAGTCGCAACAGAAAATGGAATTTGTGAAGATAAGTTCGATGTTTTTTCCAATTAATTTGTTTATCGAGAATTGCTTAGAATTTTCTGGAGTTGATTTCTCTTCCATTTTTGACTCTGATTTAGGTTCATTTTTTTTGACGGGTAGAGAATAGGAGACTGTGCCATTTATTATTTGGGACGTCATCTTGTTAAGGGTTAATATTATCGAGTTCATTGATGATATAGGTTATCGAGTTGGTGGGATTTTTACAACAAAATCGTTTAAAAGACTATGTTTTTTATTTAAAGCTTGATGAATAACTTGGGAACACTGTAAATTTATTTTCGAAATGAAAAGTAATAATGATTATTTGAGGGTAAGCGAAACGTTTTATAGTATTCAAGGCGAAGGGAAGTCGTTAGGCGTTCCTGCTGTTTTTTTACGGTTGATGGGGTGTAATCTTACATGCTCTGGATTTAGTTATTCTTTGAATGGGGTACATCTTGGGTGTGATACGAAGGCTGTATGGTCTCAGGGCGAGAAAATGTTGTTTTCGGACATTCTGGATGATTGGATGCAAAAAGGATGGATGGATGCTTTGAATAGGGGGGCTCATCTTGTCGTGACGGGTGGAGAGCCTCTTCTTCAGCAAGATAAGTTAAGTTGTTTTTTAAAATTAATTTCTGATAGGTGTTCGGAGTTGTTTGTTGAAGTTGAGACAAATGGAACTGTTTGTCCAAAACCGGAGTTAATGTCTTATATTAGTCAATTTAATGTGAGTCCAAAGTTAGCAAATAATGGGGACTCGAAAGATAAGCGGTGGAAGCCGGATGTTTTGCAGACGTTTGTAGACACGTCTACTGCATTTTTTAAATTTGTTGTTCAGAGTAGGACCGATGTTTTAGAAATTGAGTCTCAGTTTTTATCATTATTTGATTTGGATAGACGACGTATATGGTTGATGCCCGAAGGTGGTACGAATCGAGATATGTCCGAAAATTCTGATTGTGTCGTTGAACTATGTAAGGAATTTGGATTTAATTTTTCGCCTAGACTTCAGTTGATTATTTGGGATCAAGCGACTGGTGTTTAATAAGTAGATTAATTTATTTTTTTTTATTATTGTTTTTTCGATTGAAAAATTCATAAATTTTAAAAAATTTGGCTACATGTAGTCCGGTTATCATTCTGCGTCTTGTTTTGTATTTAAAATGAGTGTCATGGTCATGATCGAGTTCGTGTCCAGTTTCGGCCATGATTGAAGATGCTTTGTTTATTCCAAGTTTTTGAGAAGGGAATGCACTTCTGTGCCCTGTGAAAAGAAAACATGTTACACACGTAATTGTGGCATAGGGTAAAATAGAGGGACCAAACAATTCCATGGCCATGATAATTGCGGCAATTGGTGTATTTGCTGTTCCTGCTAATAAACTTACAAATCCCAAGCCAGCGAAAAAAGTGCTATTCCCTCCCACTATGTTTGAAAAAAATATTCCAGCTGTGGCTCCGATAAAAAATATTGGTGTGACGATACCTCCACTTCCACCAAAGCTTAATGTAATCCAGGTAAATAATATTTTTACTAGAAATGCATACCAAATAATATGAAAGCCTGTGAGTGATTTTTCGATTGTAGGAAGGCCAAGTCCTAGATAGTCAGTAGAGAATATAAAGGTTAGGCCAATGAGCAAGAGGCCCCCTATGATTCCTTTTAGAGGTGCCCATACCTTTATTTTTTCAACGAGCTTTTCGGTCCATTTCATTCCTTCAATAAATATAAATGAGACTGCGCCAAAGAAAAGTCCTGCTAATAAAATTTCAAGGTAAATTGGTATGTTGAAACCCATATCTACTAAAATTGGAAAATAAGCGTATTCGATGCCTAAAGACGTAGCGACCTGGTGGCTTATCATTCCAGCGACGAATGAGGGTAATAAAACGTCGTATA
>JABIQV010000086.1 GCA_018699495.1 bacterium
CTCTGGCAGACCTTGGTGATACCTATTCCACATTAATTACAAACAGCGACGGTATCTCACAAGAAGAGAGAAACGCAATTTTAGATATTTTAAGAGACCATTTACCATTAACAGATTCAGATGGAATTCCAGTGGCTCCAGCAAGTTCTAACCTAGAAGAAAAATATTCAGATGATTCAACACCTTCGATGCCAAAAAATGACAGTTTAAAAGATGATGTTATTCGATTCACTTCACATGTCATTGATGGGTCCCGATTATACGACTACATAAACACCACACGTAGGTTAATCAATCGATTTACCTTACTTTTCCATATGGCAAATTCTTTAGCTGAATATCATTTAAAAGAAGGATATGAAATTTTAGATTCGTCGATATCCGCTGGTGATAAACAAGAGCTTGCACGTTCTCGTAACGACGCCCAAAAAGTTAGAAAAAAGATTGCAACGAGTATAAACAAATGGCAAGAAAAAGTTGGGTCTAGTGTCCAAGAAATTTCAGGAGAAATAACATCACTTGTACAAAATAAAAATAGAGCAAATTATGAACAAGCGAAACTAAATGTCGAACTATTTGCAAACGAAAGCGTATTAGAAGGAATAGGTTCAGGTATCGTAGACGGGTTCACACATGCCTTTAGTTTTGTCAGAAGCCGGGTAAGAAACCAAGTAAACGGAATATTTAGCCATGTCATGACCGCCAACACGAATGAGATGGCAGATATGATGGACCATTATCTGGATGGCTCAGATACAACCTATCAAACTGGTTCAAAGCAAGGCCGTCGAATCGATTCTGGATTATCTCTTTGGGGCGATCTGGGATCCGGTGACAGTGAATACGATGATATTACAAATAAAAAGAACCAATATACAGGCGCATATTTTGGAAAAGACATGTGGGATCTAATTGAAGGAAACGATAATGTAGCTACCTCTCCAACAGAAAAGTTAAATATTAGGTTACTCATTCGTGACTTAAAAAACGATACAGCTCGACTTGAAGCACTTGTAGACAGGGGCCTTCGAACCGGTCCAGAAAACATAAATATTTACGGAATGGCCCAAGGCGTTTCTCAAAACAATGTCGACCTTATATCTGGGCAAAACGCCACCAAAACACCAACCGTCGCCACAAAATTTTTCTCATCTTCACGGGACCAGGACTACGAATTTACCAACTCAACATTCATTGATATCAATCTCTCCAAATTAGAAGAATTTCGAAATTACATGACCATCTTTGAAAATATGTTAAGAAAAGCATTAATTCTTAAACAAACCATTATGGAAAAAAAACAAGATGAGGCAGAGAAAATAAGCGGCGTAGAAGGGACCTCTTCGAGTAAATCCATCGCTTCAGCGACAGACCAAGCCTTGAACATGGAAATTGACAAATTATCCGGGTCGTTCGATCAAATGTACTCTCAATTTCTTGAAATGCATTCATCCGTAACAGACTTTACAAAAGCTCAAATCCAGTATTACAAAGACTATCGGTATTTAATCGCAAAAAATGCAAAAAATGCTGCCCATATTGCTACCTTAGCAGGTGCTACCGCATCAGGAGTTGCCTTAGGTGCAGCTTTTGCAGTAACAGGGTCACATTTAGCATTACCCACCTATTGGTCATTCGCTATTAACCAGTTAGGTGCATCAATTATCGAGGCAAGTTACGCCACTTGGGAATATTACGACCTTGAGGTAAACACGCCAGAATGGAATCGCCCGGTAATTATGCAAGAAGGAACCTCCCCAGGAACGAACCATTATAGCCATCTTTGGACACAACGATACATCAATCAAGCAGCCGATATCACCGAAGGTATTGCCGCAAATCCTAAAAAACTATATGCATTCACGGATAATGAACAAAAATATTACGAAAACAAATTCACAGCTCAATTAATGTCAGCACGAAACACGATAAACAAACTTCATAGCGACGGAGACTCGTACGGAGATTTCACATTAAACTACGGAGTAGGTGAAACAAACCATTCTGAAATTGTTAAAGGGGCTCCTGAGTTTGCAACAAACAGAGGCGATGGCGCTATCACCATTGAATCAACAGAACTAGCAACTAAAAACCCTGAGCTAACGACCCACTTTAACGTTCTTCGTGCATTTATGAGTATTTTAGCCTCCTATTATGATGCAATTGAAGGCGTTTGGTCTGCTATGTTTAACATACAAAAATCTGGCTCAATGAATAAGTTCGGAAGTCAATTTGAAGCGATTATTCAACAAGAACAAGGAATAATAGGAAGCCTTAAACAAGAAATTTCTATTTTTCAACAAGCCGCGATGCAAAATTTTGATAAAGATAAAAGTATCTACACCAAATTTTACGATTCGCTGATGACACAATTAGATATCCCAGCTTCATTACTAGCCTTTCTACCCCCAGGCGGACGAGACGCTGCAATATTAGCAAAAGAAACAGCTACAGAATCGTTGCGAATGATTATTTTAGAAAACTTTGGCGACTACGCCGGTCAATGGTCTAACTACAAACGAACAGAAGGTGCCTTCGCATACGATCCAAACGAATTTACAGGCCTATATTCAAACGCATTATATACTGACCAATCCGAACAAGATAAATTAAAAGCTGATTCGGATTATCAAATGTATACGGTCAATGAGGAAAATCCAAATCCATTCTCTATTTTACGAGATCCAATAACTGGTGAACAAATCTCCCAAAGTGCACTAACTGTTGGACAAAGAACATTACGTCAAGAAGGCATCCCCTATTGGAAAGTGTCTCCTACTGACACAATAAGAGATGCTTATCAAATTGCCCCTTGGCATAAAATTGAGTATGAAGAGCGTGCTACTCTACAAAAATTACTTACTCAAGGTACACGCCGTTCAAATACAGATGTTCTTTTATTTAGAGAAATAAACTACGCACAAGTTATAGATACACAACAAGAACTTTTAAGAATCGCAACGATTCGAAGCATGTTAATGATGATCGAAAAAACACTTTATAATGCAAAGCTAACCACACTAAGAAAATCATATGGCGCAGCAAGCTCAGCCGGTGTCATCGACGCATTAATGAAGTTATCGGACTCCTTTAGTTCCGCACAAAATCAAGAAATGGGCGACCTCGTTCAAGAAATGGGTAACCGAGTTGAAGCACACACAACCTGGTACTCGTCCATAATAAATACCAGTGTCGCGGCCACAGGATTAATGGCCTTTTTAGGAATTGCACTGGCTCAAGCCAACACAAGTACCGGTGACACAAATTCAATGAGAAAAATTTTTAGAGACAACATAAAATCAGGCCAACGTGCATTTGCCAAAGGAATCGCAACATCGGTATCTAAATTAGTAATCGGACTGATAGGACTAAGTACTCTAAAACCAGCACCTCAAACAAGTTCACAACTCTTGGCATATGATGAAGCCGAAGACGAAGAGGCCGTTAATCTAACAAAAAGAAAAGAAGAACTAGAAAAAGAGAAACAGGAGAATGGTGGAACATTAGATTCGAACAAACAAACCGAACTTGACCAAGCAAACGTCCGATTATCTCAACTAGAGGAAAATAAAACAGAACGAGGGAAAATCAATATCGACCAAGGGAATTTACAATTTACAGGAAGAGGCCGATTATCAATAAATAAAGGCCTTTTAACCAGGGCTCAAACCAAGTTCAAACAAAAACTCAGAGGCTTAAAATTAAGAAGAGAAATGAACCTCGCGGTGAGTGATGCTCAATTAGAAGCGGCTGGTGAAATTAGCGGAGAACAAGCAAGTGGATCTCATCGAGGTATCATGTCTGTTTTAAATAAATTTGGATCTAGTGAACAAGGCATCATGGACAGTGTCTTTAAAGGTGTATCTGCACGCGCAACCGCGTTTAACCGAGCGATGGACCACATGAAAGACGGTGCAACAAGTTTTATCACAACGTCGGTATCAAAAATCATCCAAAACAAAATTGTAAAAGCTGACAAGTCCGCTAAATTAAAAAACACGCAAGCAAAAGGAGCTGGTAACTCTCCTGGGGCAAAATCACTAACTAAAGCGGCAAAAAAAGCCCACAAGCGTAAACAATTATTAGAAGCCATATCGTCACAAACAACCCCCGTTTTATATCTACTTCTCGATTCAATTTTAAACTCTGCAACAGAAAAGACCTTTTCATTAAGTTCTACAGAAGAAGAAGACATAACCGTATCCGAAGAAGGCACAGAATTTGACGATGATTCACAACCAGACGGATTTGGAGACGATACGGATGGCTACTCTGGTTTCAACACCTCTTCTTTAGAAAACGAATCACTCAGAGACTCCCTCATTGCTGGGAATGTTGATGTAAGACGTACTGAGCTTCTCGCCGACAAAGAAACACATCAATTCTTTGCAAATTATTTTGCTAATAAATTGAAAGAGACATTCAATCCAAAAGACTCGTTAACCGAAAAAGATTCGTCCGGATTTGGAAGAATCTTTGGTAATAAACAATTCAAAAAAGCAAAACTAAATAAATTCAAAAACTATACAGCAGGTAAATTTGACCCTACTCAGGACGACAGTTTGAGTCAATTTAAACGTGCAGACGATTCCATAAAGTCCATCAAATACCTGCCTTTGAATAGTCCTGCTCAAAACGAAACAGGCGCCGGACAAGCAGGACGTTACGCGCTCAATGCGATTAAATTCTTAATAAATATCGGACTTATTCCTCTTGCCGCTATTTATCAATTACCTCAAATGATGATGGCACAACAACGAAAATATGCAATTAGGGAACAAGGGTTTGACGACAGTTTATCTACAGACGCACAAACCAGAAAAGTTATGGAAGGGTACGCAGCAGAATACAGACGAAAAGACGCTCAAAAACAATTTAACAAAGGTATAAGGCTCACTGAATTTGATGAAATGGGCGTCGATAGACGACTTGACTTAATGGACGCTTATTCAGGGTTTGAAGACACAGAAGAAAAACTTGACACAGATAGTGACTTTAAAAAGTTAAATGCTGAAAAAAGAGACCAAATTCAAAAAGAACTGATTGCATTAAAATCAACAACGTCCTTTATCCTCGGCCGTGAAGACGCAGATAACGCCAAAACAAGCGACCGTTTATCGCTATTATTTAACACAAATATGTCGACCGACGACGCGAAGGCGCTTGCCTCTCAACTAAAAAGTATAATCGACAAAGAAACGCCAAATTCAAAATTCAAAACCAAATTCTTTAGCAAAAAAAATAACAATAAATTGAAAGAATCAATTGAAACGACTGACTCTGTCCAAAACTTGCTACTTGCCATAAATGAAGGCAGCCGTCCTGAGGACGCCATAGACACCAAATTTATACTCAATCAGGTTCATGCACTCGCTGCATCAAACACAGGAACAGATGAACTAATTAGACGACACGAGTCCTTATCCAAGTTGTTATTAGACGCAGGGTTATCCTCTGGGCTCATCGCCTCTCTAAACTCATCCTTTGATACTGATTCTGGTTCTGGTTCCTCTGGGCGGGACGCAAGTGACGCATTCAACGAGTCTGAAAAAGCATTTAAAGAGAGAGAGAAAGAACACGCAAAAATTGCTCAATTAGCGCTTATTCAAGATCAAATCACCCGACTTACAGAATCCAGAAACTTCTTTGAGTCATCCACACACCAGATGACGATTGACGATAAAGGCGAATTGAAAACCGGAAAACCTGCTGCGGACACACTAGACACGTTCACACCGGTGAAACTAGCAGTGATCGATCCAACAACAGGATTAGCCACTGACCAAACCGTAACGCTATTTATATCTCAAACGATTAACCTCCCTATGAATGCCGACACGACCCTATTATCAGACGCAACCCTAAAATCAACGTTAAATTCACACCTGGGTCATGTTGGGGATGAGTTAGATTTCGAACTAATTACGAATCTTCCTGAAGAAAAAGAGATAAACCCTCAAATCCTTATCGACTCCACCCGACGACGCAAAATCACACAGTATGCAAATGATATGACAGCATACGATACGCAACTTTCATCGTTGAAACCAAAATACGACGAACTCCACGCTCAACAAGATAAACGCCAGTCAATTCTAGAAAAACTAACTGCGCTTCCAGAAATAGACGAACAAACACATCAAACGATTTACACGGCTATGAAAGAAAACAGCCCGCTTATTCAACGAGTTAGAAACGAATTTGGAGATACCATTCTTCCAGGCCTATTTCCGGAAATTAAAAGTACACGCGACGCAATAAAAAATCCAGACGGAAAAGGAGAAATCTATCACACATTAAGAAAACTAAAAAAAGAATCCTATTTAACAGAGCGTGCTCTAACGGCTGAAGACGAACTGGAGGTTGATCAAGAATTAGAGAGAATAATAGATGGTCGCCCCCACGCGCTTAGTGAGAAAACTATCGACTATCTTGCAATCAAAGCTAATTTAAGGGCACTCACCGCCTCATCCGTGGATACATCAGGGAATCGAGTGGACCCACTCTTAATACTAGAACACCGCCAATTATCCCTAGACTTAACCGACTTAGAATCGACTATAGATTCTTCTTTAGAAACAACTTATGACACCCTTACAAAAAAACGAACTGATACAGCGTCTATCTTAGATATCCTATCAAAGGAAGATCAAGAAGCAATTGCCAGGCCATCACAGCCCGAAAAAACCAAACCCGCTGTCAACTTATCCAGCTTATACCAACAACGCTCAGGTCTATTGAGTGCAGATGAATCAAAAGAGCCCTTAAGAGATCCTAAACGAGCGGAATTTTTAGAACACTACCTCAAACATGCAGGACTTGGATTCAACCGATTAATGGCTAAAAAAAGAAGCTTAGACTTAATTGGAGCAAGTGTTGAAGCCACTCGAAATTTTAAATTAGATAAAAATGGAACTAAAGTTGCGATAACCCCAGAAGAAAAGGCTGCCTACAAGTTAAAAGCAGACCAACTATCTCAACAACTCGAAAACTTTGGTGGATTTAGCCTTTCCTTTGGATCTCAACTTGAAGGACTGATTAAAGACAGCGCTCATGCAGAAAAAATGACGTCCGATACCATATCCGATACCATATCCGATGGCTACCACTCCATCAACAGTTCGTTAAAAGAAGTTCTTAAAAAATTAACAAAAGGCGACCTCACAACAACACGTGCCGCGGACCAATTGGGTGGTCACCATTATTTAGACTCCATTTCAGACATGGCAAATGACCCTGAAACATATGGAATAGACGTCATGTCAGCACAAGATGCAAGAACACAGAGCGTTGAAGGAATAGAAAATTTAACAGGATTACTAGGAGGAGGAATGCTTGCTCTTTTACCTGCAATTGCATCCCTTGCGCCTAGACTGCTTGGACTAATCACTTCTGGATTTGGGGTTGTTCCAAACAGACTTTCAAATGGACTCCATAATGCAGCCTCTACAATGGTTGAAAAACCATTCTATTTTGGAACACAAATAGGAGATATCGCAAGAAAGGGTAGGGATGTTGTTTTACGCGAAACAATAGGAGACGCTATTCAGAACAAAGACACACGCCAGGCTATACAAGCGGACCGAGCGGGCGTTAATAGACAAGACGCTGCCAATTCCATCGTCGATAGCATTTCCCACTCAGGTAGAGATGGTGCCTCCGGCAAACCTAGTAGAATTAACCGACATCGAGGCCATGAACTTGCCAACCAGTTAAATAAGGCTTACAAAGTCGACTTCAGAAACAATGTCGATTACGAAGCAGCCTATTATTTAGCAATCGAACGTACCGGTTCCGCTATTATTCACCGAAACTCAGGTACAACTGAGGATATGGCCGAAATATTTTTACACCTATTAGATAAGATTTCGGACCCAAAACGAGCAGCAAAAATTGGCGCTCATATTTTTCAAAAAGCATCAATTGAAAATCCAACTGTTGGAAAAAAACTAATGGAAGCCTTAACAGAAACAGCAAAACGCACGGACGATGGACTCCCTTCTAAAAAATATCTAAAATTAGCAGCTACATCACTATTCGAAGCGGGAATATATGACGAACGACACCTATTTGGACACCTAAACAAAAAATTAAACATCGACGGAAAGCCGATTCACCAGTCATCGGACTCTCTAACTAAAAAAGGAATGAGACTCCTTGGCCAAACAATAGGGTTACCAGGCGTCCCCGGATACATATATGCGTCCAGAAGCCATAAAGACGCCGTCCTAGAAGGGCTAGAAATGGGGAAATCCGTATCCGCCTTCAAACACGATCATGCCTTAAAAGGAATCGCCAATTTAGATAGCGATACATTAGAAACACTTACTCAAGGACTTTCAGGAAACGACCTTCGAAAAGGCCCACTTCGCCATTTACTGAACGATTCAAATTCAATGGAACGAATTGTAAAATCAATTAACGATGCAGGTCTTTCAGAAGAGGAAAAATCCAAACGACTAAATGCCTTAGCCTCCCTTTACACGAAAGCTGGCCTAAACCAATCGCCACACATACCTGCTTCATTAAAAGGTGAAGTAGACATACGGGGATCAAAAACGACAACCCTACTCAACTCCTTTGACGAAATCGGACGAGGTGATATTCCAGGTGTAAAATATTCTGACTTTATTCAAAATGGAGAAACACTTTCTCAAGTCGTAAACAATACGCTTCGAACCGATAAATATTCTGAAGAATTCATACCAGAAACACACCTAACAAGAGAAGACGTTCAAGCCGACGTACATGAAAAAGCGACTCAACGACGGTTAAATAGGTTAGGAAAAGAAGAACTTCAAAATCATATTGAAACAATCGCTGACTTGTTAACCACGGCAGACTCCGTAGATGAGATTCAAAATTTTCTTTCCTTATTAGACGAATCAGGACCAAGTGGTGACGAGATAATTGCAAATCTAGGAAGATACCTTGGCAATGCAACTGCAAAACAAACAAAGCATCTTGCTTTATTATTGGAGCAAGTCGAATCGCCAAAAGCATCCCGTTTAAAGGAGTTAATGCTGGACGAACGCAATCGATTAGCGGCAACCGCAAGTCTACAACGAGACCGAGAAATTTTTCTTAAAAAAGAAGACCACCGATTTATCGAATCACTTCAATCATTAAACGAACTTGATGACGAACATTTTGAAACGTTTTTACAAGATGACCGTCAACTAAATGCTGTCACTAAAGCAATTGGACGAGGACTCTCTATGCAATTAGATATTGCAAACCAAGGGCTAATTCAAATAGCTAGACGTTTACAAACAACACCAGCGCTTAGAGACAGATTTGGAGAAAGCTTAGCCAAACAATTAATAACCATGCAAAAAAGATTAAAAAATGGATACGAAGCCATTCAACTTTCAAAAATAAAAACGAACCTCGAAGAAAAGGCAAAACGGATGAATTACGAAAAGGACTTTGCTTCTTTTTTAAATAAACTTGATTATGCGTATCGGGTACAGCAAGCCATCCCTTCCTTAGACGCATTTTTAGGAAAAGCAGTAAGTACCGATGAACAAGTAAGGACCATTGATACGCATTCTAGTCGATACGGAATAGACGCAACCGGGAGTTTTCTTCAGAAAGCAGCCACTCACGATCCAACAGCTACCGCCTTCTTATTTAGTGACCTAAATAGAGTTAACCCAACACTATCAAATGCTCTATTAGACAGCATGACAAATCATACGACGCCAGACCTTAGCCAGAATGATCTCATAGCCATGCAAGATTTTTACACGTCAGTTGCAACAAATACGTTAATCCTCCTTTCCCATATACCAGCAGGTCGTCTTTCAATTCAACTTAGAACAAAGTTAGGGTCAAAAAAAATAAATGGAGAAATTCCTTTAGAAGCAGAAGATGTAGAAGACATTCTAAACGAACTGGACGACAAATCGCTTGTAGACGTCTTAGCACCTGAAGAAATAACCCTTCTTAATCAAGCTAAATCATTTATGCGCGCAAAAGATGCTTTTGTCTTAACTGAAACAATTATCCGATCAATCGGTCAATCGAGTGCCCATTCTTTACACACGAGATCTTTTAGTAGCGATAGTAAGTCATCGCTCATGGCTCTATTGATAGACCCAGACGCATTTAACGACAATTTAGAGGGGTCCTTTTCTCCTTCCGAGAAAATTAAAACCCAAGCAGCTAAATTTAAAACCACTCAATTAGATAAACTACTCGAGGAAATACAAAAACAGATCGCCATCGGTACAGATCGGACGGCATCTCCGCAATTAAGAACCATACAACGAGCAAAACAGGCGCGCTTATCTAAAATTGCAACGGCATTAACGCTACTAAAAGAAGGAACAGCCATACCTGCAAAATTTTATAAAACAAACCCAGTCCTTTTTAAAAAATTAATCGACGCAAAAGCCATAATACAAAAGTCCGCAGAGCCTCCAATTAAATATGACATAGCACCTGATTCCGAAAAATTAATTCGAGACGTTATTGAATTGCATCATAAGGACACTATCTTTGCTCACTTAGAGTCCGTTTATTCGTTAGCCGATGGCCCATTCGCATTTACAGACCTTCCAATTGGTTGGAAAGACAGTCAATTACTTAATGACCTTGTCCACCGTGACGTTTTTGAAATGAACCCCGATAAAACATATAAATCTGGCCCTAACATCGCTAATCTAGAAACCGAACTAGAATCCATTCTTATTCATCAAAACGAGTCCTATACCCAAGACTTATTATCGAACTCGCCTCATTCATTACTAGACCACAATGGATCCGTTCTATCCCCGGATATGCGCCAAGCCATAAATCAATTAACCGACTTTGCAGGTTTATCGTCGGATAACGTTCCTCTAGCGACTGTAAATAGAACCATATTAAATGTTCTATCGAAAACAACATCTTCGCAATTAATAGCGTTTTTAGGCTCTACAAATGGATTAAACTTAATCCAACAAGCCTTACTATCACCTGGTGACTTAACCTTAAAACTAGATATTATCCAACACCTAAATTACCTAGAAACAACAGACGCCACCGATCTTATAAAAATAGCGCATCCTTTCTACTTTCAAAAAGCGCAAAACGAGTATGCAGAACAAGAAGGACTCCCTACGCCAACAGTTGAGACCCCATTAACAGATACTATCTTAGAGGACTTAAATTCTAAGCAACTACAGGATCGACTAAAAGAAATCATAGACACTGTGAAAAATGAACTCCCTACGCTAAGAGAGCCTATCCTGTCCGTTATTGAATCGACGACTACCACACTCACGGCAAACTCAGCTCAAGATACATCTATACAAGATATTGCAGCTAAATTAAAACAATCCATTAAAAAAGATATTTTAGACTCACAAAACGAACGCCTGTCAACGGCAACTCCTGCAAATGTCCAGGCGCTCCAAAATTACCATCGTTTAATTGAAACAGAAATAAAAAACAGAACCCAAATTGAAGCATTAACAACCGAGTCTGAAGACATCACCTTCCTTAAAGACGAATGGGTAGCCGCTCTTACACCCGTCTTACCTGACAACGATCCATTGCTTACCGATATAAAGTCAGCGACCTCAACGAGTGCTCTTCTAAACGTGATTTACTCTGCTCCCTACACAAAATTAAGTCCCCTTCTAAAAGAAAAAACAGCCCCTCAACCAGGCGATACACCAGAACAACGTGAAGACCATAATCAAGATTCAAAAAATCTAATCGAATTAGACGCTATCTCACGAAGTCACTTTCGATATCATCAAACTACCGTTAAAAATATACTAAGCAACCACGCAGGAACACGATCCCTAAATACGATTGCAGACGGACTATCCCCTCATATCACCACCCCTCGTTTTAAGGACAATCCTGAATTTAAAGATTTATTAAAAAATAGGATACATAAAGCAATTAATCCAATCATCGCTCTGGATGACGACAACCGAGACATAATTAGTAGAACAATAGACGCTCTTCTCGATGACTTAATAGAGTCAAACGATCTAGACGAGACCCATATCGACGGTCTTATGGAGAGTCTCTGTACGGACTTAACCCCCATATTATCGCTACAAGGGCTATCTTCAACAGACCAACAACGCGTCATTTCGCAATTAGAAAAAACAATTGAAACCGAACGAAATCGTCGTGTTCTTCATCCACAATTCGAAGGACTACCGGATCAAATAGAAGATATTCGTGTAAAACTTGGTGAAATTGGGTACACGTCACAGCAAAAAGAAATCTTTATTAAAGACCTTGTAAATGCTCTTGAAAGACCCCACCCAACGATTGACGATTTAACCCATCTAACACCTGATGACTTAAAAAGAAGAGGCCATCGCCCATTGTCATTTAGGTCGCCAGAAGATGAAACCATATTTAACCTCATTAAGTCCGCCGCCAAAGGTGCGTCTCTTCTCAAAACAGTGTCTCTACTCGCATCTGTTAGCGAAACCTTCGACACAGAGAAAGAAGAAATGGTTAGTGCACTTACCGTGAGAAATGGGTCCGTTGTCTTAAACGAACGCCAACAGGCAACATTAACGGATATTTTACTTTCGGAAGACACAGAAGAAACAAAGCTTGCGGTTTCCATTTATAAAAAACAGCATCCTAAAGCCTACCTTCAACTCTTAACCGCTCTTTCAAACGACTTAATGATAAACCCAGCCCCGTCATTACAAGGGATGGATGAGTCTTCAAGTGAACTCTCTCTTTCCGATATTCACCTAGACGAACCGACCACACCGTCACTAGAACAAATTGAATTAGCACTTTCAGGGTCTCCGCTCCTTAGCTGGTTCCATGAAAACGAATACGAAGATATTCAACCTATTTTAATAGACACCGACCTATTTAAAACAACAACATTAAGTTCGTCTCAATCAAAAAGACTACCGTTCCCTTCGGATGCACAAATCGAACACTCAGTAACCGGTTTTTTTAATTTTGGATTAGCATCAAGTAGCTCTCCAGGCAAAAAACGCTACCCTGAAGACGCTCAACTGATTTTAAATGCGAAGCTTAGCCAGCTCCGAACAATCAATTACGATTTCACTGCGTTTTCACGCCTTATCTTACAGTCATCCGAATCGGTAAATATTGAATCGATAGAAAACCTAAAATCACTTCGACAACTCTTAGGCCCTGAAGACATTCAATCGAATTTAATGGCTAATTTACAAACATTGATTCAAAAACTAGAAGCAAGAAAATTTGGACTGTATGACAAAATTCACGTATTAAGCCAAAAAGTTTTAAAAAATACGTCTAAAGGACAAGCCTACTCTGCAGAGCTTAAAAATATTCACGGGTTATTATTTGCACATAAAGATGAATTACGAGATATAGGAATCACAGACGAAGATATTAAAAAACTTGGTCACCGGTTCACCAACCCTCAAAAACAACTCCTCCTCACGATTCAATTATTAGAAACCATTGAAAAGGGACCAAAGGAAAAATCTGGAGGTCTTAACATAGACCCTTCAAATGGCCAATTGATTAAACAAGTGAATCAAGCAAGACAAGCCCTTTCGTCAGCCGCGATTCACGAACTCATTGTAAACCCGGACACATCCTTTTCTCCTTTGGAAGAACTTATTCCTGACTTTCTAACATCCTTAACCGGATTAGGCACAGCTGCTAACAATCCGTTATTAAATGGACTAACAACCGCATTAGCTGACCCAGAACGAGTCGACCGATTGTTTACTCTTTATACGCACGTTCCATCGGACAAAAGGGACGCGTTAATCAGTGATGCGTTCATTCAGGCGGGAATTTTCAAAGAAGAAAACGCCATGTCTTTAGAGACTGTCATGACTTACCTGTCTCATGACCCAATTTTAATAGCAAACCTAATCGAACAAGCGCCTCTACCGGCTCAAATTAGGTTACTAAACCAAACCGTAGATACGTCTAAACTAAATCGAGCATTGCCTTTCGCAGGCCAACCATCCGGACTAGACAAAGCAATCCAATTATTGGGGTTTATTAAAACCCCTCAATCGCTATGGGAAACGCTTTCATTTTTACCTGACGATTTATCTGATGACCTAGACTTAATGACGTATATTTATATCGGCCTCTCAACACAAACAAGTAAAGACAGCTTTCGCGCCTATTTGTCCGCCAACCTCTCCGAGGAAGATATGTTCGACATGCTAGAAAAAGAAAATTCTATCAAGACAGAGGCATCTATTGCTGTTTCTCTTTCTCTTTCCCCAGAATCTATTAAACAACTGGCATTAAAAAACGATCTTATCGACGCAGAAGATACATCAAGTATAACTGAGGCAGAAGTTGACATAGCCTCTCTTATAGATACTCCACTGGACGATTCAGATACCACAATAGCAAATAATATCATCTCTCATGTAATGCATAAAAAAGACACTCCTGCCTTCAAATTTTATTTAAAAGCACTTCAATCTTTAGATACACCTCTTAAAAACACCTGCCTGACCGAAATGGCTAGAGAATGTAGTAATCCGGCAAACAGAGAACAATCCATTCCAGTTCTAGAAACCGTCCTAAAAACATCTAATACCTCACAATTAGTTGAAAAAGTTCTTGCAAACACACTAACTAATTACCCTGAATCGTTGAATGACACGCTAAACGTATTACTTAGAAACCCACTGATTCGTCCCAATGTGTTGAATTCATTGACCCCCGCACTGACGAAGGCGATTCAAGAAAGAATAAGGTCACAGTCATTATTGTCTCCTGAGACAGTGACACTGTTACTATCCAAAAGCAAAACAAACGCGTTTAGAACGACTCTATTACAAACATCGCCTATTGCATTATCTGCCAACGAAAAACAAAAACTACACTCTCTAGGCCTACTCGACGATGAAAATGTCTATCATACGGGCATTCACTCCCAATCTGAGCTACAAACCCGATTAACACGATCTGGTACATTTAACGCAACCGAAATAAAAGAAATTACGCTCGATTGGATGACAGGGATAGACGCATTAGCACCACCCATTCTCGCCGAGAGACTGCGTGAACAACCATCTCTCTTTCAATCATTATCAACTGAAAAAAGCATATCCATCCTGACCAGCTTCTCAAATTCAGGACATTTAAAAGTCATTCGTCCCTATTTTTTAAGTCAGCCGACAGCACTTACACATGTAATTACAACAGGATTCGAAGATGATAAAGGAAGCGACGCCTGGACATCATCACTTTCTATACTCACCCACCTCGGTCAACGTCCACAGGCAGTGTTGGACCTTATTAACAACAGCCTAACTCAAATCGAAGCAACCGTTGGTAATCCAGACCGACAAGCAAAAATAGAAGCTATTATAAGAGATACCATCGGATCTCCCTCTTTTTTAAGACACTCCAAAAATAGGGGCCGGGCAATAGAAAAATTAATCACCCATGTTGGAGAGTCGGATCAGATATCTCCCCAATCAAAACAAAGGATAGCAGATACATTTGCGAGTCTCGCCAATTCAACGACGTCCATAGACGGACTCCCGATTACATTCGAATCCATAAGAAGCCTATTAAATATAGTAGCCGATGACGACCTAGTACATAGCGTCCAAAATACACTTAAACCTTTCATCGAAAACGATAGCCTAAAACGAAAATTAACAATTTCAGACGTTGATGCCATTGAAAAAAAATTAAAAACAGACCCACTCTTAACACAAACTCAAATTGACGACGTTCTACAGTTTCTTAAGCAACGTGCAAAACGAACAGGTGTTCTTAAAGAAACAAAAATAAGACTCGCTCAACACCTAATCCGAAATGGACTCGGTACATCGCCACCAAATGACTTAACGACATCAACCATCCTATCTACACTTGCACATACCGGAGATATCCCAACCGATTTATCCGCATATACCACGCGTCTAAATGATCCTCAAACTCATTTAGAATTTATAGAAAAACTGACAAAAATTGGTGGGAATTATCCATTAATGTTTGATCAACTCATTCAACACAAAGACCTAAAACACCTTATTGAAAAACCATTGGCTCCAGTTGAACTTCACAAAGCACCGCTGCTATTAGCGTTAACGTCTGAAGATATTTTACCTAGAGATGTAATTGCAAAGGTAATTGACAGTTGGTTCTCTATTCTAGAAGACGACTCAATGGTCACACGATCATCGACAATACCTCCAAGTTACGCGTTAAATACGACGAATGAACCCATATTAAAACATGCGTTTTACAAGGCTATCTTAAAACACGAAGATATTAATACCGATGGACTAACACACGACGCTCTGGCAGATAAACTCGCCGAGTTACGTATGTTAAATGACGCAAATACTGCATTTTCAATCGTTACCGACACCCCTGGATTAAGTAGCGCCACTTACCAAAACGATCTTCAAGATTTGCTTACCGATGGTATCCATCAGTCAACATCATCCATGAGCGAACTCACGGCCATTCATTTTATCCAAAAAAACCTAGAACCACGTCCTATAGATCAGGGGCTCATGTCTACCTTAACCGACTTGAGTACACCTACAGATAGTCAAGAAAAAATAAAATTAAAAGCAACACTAACTGCATTTATCCGCAGCAACCCGTATACCATATTAGGCCAACCCGTTTCCGCAACATTTGGTCCATTCAAAGCCTTAAACCTACAAAAGAATCCAGATACGGTTGTTTTAGCCGAAGTTATTGCCAACAGCCAACCCATGATTCAAAAAACGATAGTCGACAGCCGCATCAAGAAAGCAATGATTTCGATTGCCGCAGAGTGGACAATTAACCGAGATTCCTCAGTACATGCGCCCCACCTTTTTGATACGACTATTGTCGACGCAAATGGAAAACTAAATGAAAAATATTTAAGCTCAACTGGAGATTTATTAGGAGACGCGTTAAGACAAGATATCCAAGTCGCATTATCTGTGACAGACGGCCCTGCCATTAGCGAAGCATTAGACGCCCTAAAACAATCCTATCTCATCGCATTACTCGAACACAGGGCAAAAAATAATCACCCTATCTTCGCGTCTAAATCCGACCTAAAAAATTATCTGACGACCGAACAAGATTACGAAGAAGGTCCTGACTTAGACGATCTTTTAACATCCCTAGAACCATTAATTGTATATGCCCATCTATTAGTTGATCTTCCTAATAATTCGGATTATCTAACCACCGATGAGGCCACAGAAGCCGCCTTACTATCCTGGGGAATCGCTGACTCAACGCCTCAAACACAACAACTAATTACATACACCAGAGAACTATTTGAAACTACGCATCGATTAAGTAATGATGTCAATGTAGAAGGGAATTACTTATCTTCAAACGACACTCTAGAGGCTCATATTCGAACAACCTTCCCAAGTATAACGCCTGACGAACGTGCCCAATTAACACGCCAAATCAGGCCTTTAAAAGCACTTCAATCACTGCGGGCCGAGCTCACTGTATCCGGTACATTTACAAGTCATTCAAAAGAAACGTTAGAGGAACTACAAAGACTTCGAGAAGCCGCAAAAGGGACGGAGAATACAGACTTAAGAGAGAGCTACGATACACTGCTAGAAACAGTTTCGATAAAATCAATATCAAATTTACCTTCCATCATTAATGAAATTAAAAAATCAGAAGGAGAACGCGATCTTTTATGGTTAGACTCTCAGCTAGGCACCCTGTACAAATCCAACAAATCCCGAACAGAATTACTAAAAACATTCGCCTACGGTCAAGAAAGTTTAACGCCTCCCATACCGCCATTAAGTTGGGCATCTACAGAGACAATTAAGTTTCTACTGCATGTAAAACAGGGAGAATCCAGAAATCGTCTTGAACAACTCATCGGAAGCGGCAACCTAAGTGAAGCGACGAAAGACAATACCAGCATAGAGGAGTCTATGGCTAAACAAAAAATAATAGACACTTTATACCAAGAGCTTCTTCAAGAAACGCTGGTTGAACCAGATGTATGGTTAAAACGAGTCGAATCCATCGCCTCTTACTTAGACGAGGAAAAAATCGACGCATTATTAAGTATATATACAAGAAACTTAACTACTGATTCGCTAACATGGACAGAAAAACATGAAACACTGGTAACAAATATCGCGAATTCAACCCTCTTAAAAAATCTAGAAACCAATGGAAAAAAAGACCTACGTTTAACGATGTTGCGTTCCGTAATGGAAATTAATAATGGCCAGTTCACTGTACCGTTATTAAGCACCTTAAAAAAACATGACGAAACAACTAGGGCAAATCATCTATTTCCTCAATTGATGAACGATTCTCTTCGTACAAACAACGAGCTCTACCTCACAAAAAAAACAGCAGAACGCCAATTCCTAAAAAAATTAATTAGCGACGATATAGAACAGGACAGAGGATTCCTATCAAATACAGACATACTTGATGCTGGTACCTCATCAATTTTAGCCGATGTATTTGGCACAGTAATGAAATCAAGGAACAGCCAGTTACTCAGACGCAAAAATCTAACAAGTCACAAAAACAGGTTCACAGACTTATATAGCAAGTCACTAACAGACGACAACCAACCATTACAATACGTACTGCAAAAATTTATCCGTCACTTAAGCACTAGAAATCACGACCTGACCTGGTTTTTTGACGAAATCACAGACTACACGGCAACCCGTTCTAAAAATAATACAGATGAAACGGTAACCTTTGCAGGTCTTTCTAAAAAAGAAATATCCTTCTGGAAGAAACATCTTACAGAAGGAAAATCACCGACAATTGATTCTTTTTCTATTGAAAACGCTCCCCCTCTCCTTTCTAAAACAGGCGAACCGTTAGCTCGTATCGATACGACAATTACATCAGAGTCGCTCGTACGCTGGGCAAGAGATATCGCAATTACTCTTTCTAAACCCGATTCTGATAGATTAATCCGTCTCCTCAAACGTCAGCCAAACGAATTAATAACCGCGACCGATAAACTAAATCATTCCATTGCCGACGACCTGCTCCTTCAAAAAATGACAGACTCTTTACGGACAATTGGTATTAGCACAGATACCACTAAACTACAAAAAATGAGCAAAAAATTAGTCAACCATCTAAAAATGATGCCCGTAATAGAAAAACAATTTCAGCTTGCTCTTGCTGAAGAAGGAAAGAAGACATTCGACGTATCAACAAATGATGGAATCGTTATACAATCACCACGTTCGACTGATCCGTCGATTATCCACGACAAAAATCTTGGAGAGATCATGGGTATATTAAAAGAAAATGGTCTTATAAAAAATGGACAAATCATATTCCCTCTTCCAGAAACAATAGCGACTATTGATTGGAAAAATAGTGACCTCGACGAAACCCAACAGAATTGGGTTCTCGCTACATTAAAAGCAAAAACCACAAAAATGAAAACGGCCCTGCAGTCGTTAAACCAATCCTGTCCTGAAGTGTTGTACCGATACGACGAAAGTCATATGAACGGAAACAACGTTTTATTACCGTATTTACATTCAAAACATGCGTCTCAGTTACTCAGTGCCGAACATATGCTCTATGACATTATGCAAGACAGACTGACATTATCGGTTAGTGCTCTATCTTCAGCACCAAACGACTATGAAAAACGACAATTAATCACCACCGAAGAAGCCACTTCTATTTTTGAGACACTTAAAAAATCAGACATTGTCGATAAAGATCTTCTTGTGATTCCTGGTAATATTAACTGGACCCACCTAAGTTCTATTCTAAAAACAGTAACAACAACAAATCCTAGTACCGGCGAAACAACAACGATTAAATTAAGCACCAAGCAACTTAGAAAAGTGCACGCTGACTTAAACACCATTACCGAACACGCTCTAGGAATAAAAGACAGATTACTAACCCGACCGACTCAATCCCATATCGAGTATTTTACGACCCCTAATCTCTCTAAAAAAGCAAAAGCGTTTTATATTCAAATGATGATGCAAAAACCGGTTTTACAATCTAAATCATTAACCGAACAAAATAGAAACCAATCACAAGTTGCTGAACGCGTAATTAAAGAAACGTTAAGGCAAGCTGCAATTAATCAAACAAATGTATCCATTATTGAGGATGAACTAGAAACAGCAGAGCATCGTTCGGACAAAATTTATTTAGAAACCAAATTAGAAAGTTTAAAACAAAAACAAAAAATGCTTAATGAAGCAATTTTAAACCTGTACACCGAAAATCGTCCGCAATTTCAAGACTTAACAACCACTCCAGAACTCGCCAAGGCTTTAACTGACATCGACTTAAAAATGTTGCTTTCAAAACCAATGCAAACAATTAATGAAGGACACCGTTTAACAGGACTAGGTGTCGCCAACACCGATGTCCTACGCGACGACGTATCTGAAACAAGAGAAGCGCTCATCGCTATATCTCAATCACCAGATGCAGAATCAATATTAACCGAATTGACCGTCGACTTCTTAACAATCATGCTTGCTGCAAATAGTCTAATCAAACAAGGGCTAGCCACCTCAGAGCTTTTAGAAAAAATTACAGCTACTTATCAAACCCATCCAGATCTCTTAACAAAGCATATTGAGAATACGTCCACTAAAAATCTTGATCTTGCGTTTGCTCTTCCAGACTTAACGTCTGTATTAACGCCTTTAAACGCCCGCTATGAAACCTATAAACACTTAAAAGAAAGCTGCACAAAAAGTGACTTTTTTGACGCGCCTCACAATCTTGAATTCATACAGTCTCTCTTTTATAAAAATGAAGCGTTTGATTCCGACTCCTTAGACTCGTTTATTAAAACATTACCTTTCACAAACCCACCATTTAACGCAGATGAAAGCTACAAAGACGTAATGACTGGTTTTGCAGGAACCTATCCTGAACTAATTTACCAATTAAATCCTGCCGACTTTGATTCAGCGACCGACCCATCCACCGACATAAATGAAACGGTAGAACAAGCCCTCATCGATCAAGGATATTTAACGTTCGACAAATCACCAACAGACCAATGGACAGCCACATCGGACCTATCTGATATCCTAGGATTGTTGATTCCTGAAGCTAACCGAGCAGATATTAGCCTCGATTTACTAACTATTTACAGACATAAACATAAGGCCCATTTAAGATTAACATTAGCTGTCCTCACTGACCTGGGAACCGTCATTGAAAAGCAAAAAGAGAACATCGTCCCGACAAAAAAATGGCTGGTCTCATTATCAAACTTATTTAAGTATGAAGACACAGCCTTTATCCAACACCATATTGAGCGACTAAATCTAAAAGACAAAATAAATGACGCAATAGACGCTCGGTTCGGGCCTAGTTACAGACTCACGTACTTTAACGAAACTGAAATCGCCACTCGACTAAAAAGTATCGAAAGACTTCGTGATCCAGGTTTAATTGAAGAACAAGTAAATTTAGGAACTCTAAATACTATCGCTATAACAAAGGCGATTACAGAGGCTAGAAACCAATTTTCAAGAGACGGGAATCTTCTCACCTTTTTACAAACAATGGTAACCATAACGGCTAAACCAAAAATTACGGCTTCCGTCTCCACCGATGATCTTGGTTCTCACCCATCACAGAGACTGAGCTCTCTAAGTTCATCTAAACACACACCTACGCCTAGATCGGATCACGAAAGAAGGATAGAATGGCTTAATCTAATTACGTCTAAATAAAAAAATTCGATACCAGAAGTCATACTAAATAAAATGTTAAGTACAACTACAAAACAACCTATAAACAATAAAAAAGATTATCTATCCACCTACGACCATGCGTTTTTTGACACGTTATTTCACGATTGTGAAACAGAAAATAGTCCGATTCAAAATATTTATACCCCTCGCCATATTTCTACGATTCAAACGCTAACCGCTTGTATGTCTAACTACAATTTTTTAACCCAATCGAAAAAAATAAACTGCCATCCCTCAAAAAAAGGAAGGAACTGGTTATCAACCTTATACGAAGAAAAATTAACCTCATTAAACGTTCTCTCTGACAATAAAAAACGATCGTCATGTTTATTAAATTTTCTACATACCGTTGACCAATTTGAAATAAAAATTAACCTATTCGACTTATTCGTAAAATATGTAAAAGCAACACTCTCTGCCCAAACAAGTGATGTCATAACAACCGAGGAATTTACCGAAAGAATCCTATTTGACCTTTCTTACATTTCACTTTTCTTGGACGATTTTCCTTATTGGAAAACTGAATTGAACGGGGTATTTGTCCGAATAATCGAATTGTGTGCACATTGTAAAAGTGAAAAAGAAACGGCAATTTTTATTGGTAATTGCCCACTTTATGTTATCACTGGAATTTTGGAGAAAATTAAAAATTTCGAATTAAACAGAAACTATATTAAACTATTACAGACCCTTCAATATCATAGTGAAAAAGAGTATGGAACACGCTTAAAATACGCATTTTCAAAATGTGAAAAAGAAACTCAAGAAATAGACCTTATTTTGCAAACATCACATCAAAATACTGATTAAAATTGTGTTTCGCTTCATCTAATAAATCGTGGTGCCGATATAGTTCAAAAATCATTTGTAGTGACACTTTTTTTAATTTTTCGTCCGATATTGCCGTTCCCTTCATTTCAAAAATATAGTTATAAACAGCAAATTCAGCTGCATTTCTAACATTCAAAACTGCTCGTTTTTGTAATAAATGTAAAACGAAGTCAAAGTAATCCGTCCACTGTCGTTGTACCTTTTTACGATCTGTTTGAGTCAAATTATAAAATTCTGGATTATTTCTGTAGGTATCTCTTTTTTCCAATATCCACTTATGCAGCACATTTTCTATCGTAACTAACCGTTGATGTACCCCTGAAAATATTTGTTTTCTAATTAAAACAGAATCCTGCATCGCCCTTAAAAATTCGACTTGCGAAAGAACATTCTCAACAAAGTCATTTTCAATTTTTTTTTTATCCGATTCAAAAACTTTGGAAAAATCGAGTTCAAACTCAGGATCTGGAACAGCAAAAAAGCTAGACCTCAAATCGCGTTCAACATCCTGATTACATTTGCAAAGTATCGGATTTTTTAATTTACTATCTGCGCCAAAAGACATTTTAATTCCTTCATGGGGTTGTCACCTTATGGAAGCCCCAAACGATACCCTATTAAAACAAACACTAATTCTAATATATTCCCCCTCAGTAAGCTACACCCTCGCAAGAAATACGAAAAATATAATCCTCGTCATCAAAGGGCAGTGGGCAAAAAAAAATTAACCCCCGTTCCAATTGAGTAAAGGCTCCCATTATATGAAAAAGTGATTCACCGGAAACTGAAGATATATCCATAATATCTTTGATACTTTTGAATTAGATTCCCTTTACTTTTAAATAGTCGATGAACTTGATGAGCTGTTTCAATGTTCGCCAAAGGCTATCCAATTTCCAAACAACAAAGGTATCTCCTGAATGAAGGTGAGAAAGACAGCTGTTAAAATGACGACCTCATTTTGTTCCTCGATACCTCGATTATCCCACTCGTCCGTAAGTTCTTCTCTAATTGTGATTCCACGTGGTCTTTTTTCAATCCAATTATCCAAATACTCTTTTGTTTTATATAGCGAACGCGTGCGTTTTTGGGCAAGGTCTGGATCTTCTATCTCTTGAACACGTTATAACCTACGTTTGCTAGCCATTTTTTGAAGGGTTCGGGATGATGCTTTCGTCTGAATTTCATAGAAGTGGCTCCATTAAAATCGAATATCTCGGGATATTATTCTATCGTGACTATTTTTGTACCACTCCCGTGGATAACGTTCAAAACCCAACATAAATAATAGATGAAATAATTTATTAAAAGTAACGATAATTATATATAGACCAATGAAGAAAGAGTCTGAAATGAAAAAAATCATAGCAATTTTGAATAAAGCATACGAGGGCAGCGCCCAAAGTTCTAGTTCTTCAAGTGAGGTCTTTACTCCAAGACAATCATCAAAATCAGGCGTCACTCAGATAGAAACAGGCGCTGAGGATTTAATGCATTTATCAGAAAAAAGAAACCACCTGAAAACTGAATATGATGCTGATACTGAAGAGACAGATCCTGAAGATAACTATTCCGAAGATCCCCAATTTAAGAGGAAAAGGATAACTACTACAAACAAAAAACAATCAGACAGCTTATCCCCATCAAGCTCAATTAGCTCATCCTCATCAAGTTCAATTAGCTCATCCTCATCAAGCTCAATTAGCTCATCCTCATCAAGTTCAATTAGCTCATCCTCATCAAGCTCAGAGGGGCCACATTCAAGTGATGATGAGGAAATAAGCAGGAAGAGGAAGAGAGAAGAAATAACACATACATTACATTCCCCTCTACAACAGGGACGTAATGGAATCGCACCAAGTAGCAACGACCCGAACAATCTATCTTCAGCGAAAAACCAAAAGAAGAGAAAGACGCAAGGAAGTGTCTATGCCTTTTGGAACAAACAAGATAACGAATTAAAAACCCATGGAAACGGATTAAGCCTCGCAGGTCTTTATAATTCAGAGTTTAAAACCAATTTTGTTCGGGGGACACTTAATTCACATGTATTTTTAAAGACAGTTCAAAGTAAAAATATGCTACAAGAGTATTTGACATCTCAGCGAGGGGGCAATCAAGCACTAACGGCCGCCTTTTTAACTCAGACGTCTATACATAGTGGTATTGATGTCCCTGCATTACATTATTTGTTACAAAATGACATGCTCAAAAAACATAATCATTCTCAATATAGAGAACAACTTATAAAAGAATTTATCCCAACAGCAGCCTCTTTATTAAAGAGTTATAATAAATCGCCATTGTTATGGTCAACCTTGTTTTTCTATGGAAACGAGAAATCTGTGCTTACACAAATTAAGCAGTTATATAAAAATATTAATC
>JABIQV010000087.1 GCA_018699495.1 bacterium
ATAAGATTTGATCCACAACTCTTACAAAAACACTTTGTGACATTTTCAGAAGAATTATAGTTTGATAAAAATTCTTGTCCGCTTATCCATTGAAATCCTTTTCGCTCAATGACAATGCGAGATCTAAAGGCAGCCCCATGCCATTTTCGACACATGGAACAATGGCAATGAACTATTGTTCCCGACAAACCTTTGGATTCATATTTAATTTTTCCGCATAGGCATTCGCCTTTTAGCTTTATCATTTGTAACTAATTTTAAGAGAAAAAAGAAGATAGTAAAACACTTAGTTTTCTCTAATTAGAGAACGCATAATATTTTTTGCTTCAGACAAGTTATTAATCCCATTAAAAAATTGCTCATCAAATAACTCAACAGCCTTCAAGGAAGGGGTTAAAATATCATTTCCCTTTTGGGTTAAAAGAACATTTTTTGCACGCAAGTCACCTGTTTCTTTTCGTTCAACAAATTGTTTTTGTTCGAGTGTTTTTAATACATTTGAAACTACAACAGGATCTATTTTTGATAGCTGTGATATTTGAATTTGGGTAACCGTTTTATTTTGTTCCGTAAGCCAAAAGATATTAGTCATGATTACAAACTGAGTATGCGTGAGATTATATGGTCTTAGTGTTTGGTTGATTTTACGGTGCCAAATAGCGCTAACTTGCCACAGTAGAAAACCAGGGCTTTCATCTGGCGTTTGGAACTTGAATTTTTTATTAGATAATCTTGTCATGGCTTTTCTGCTAATTCTACTAATTTTGGTAAAGCCACTGTTAATCCCTTCTTAAGATTTTCTCCCAAAAGTAATTTGAATATCCTTGCAAGAGGACCCCTAATAGAAATTTTGTGAGTAATACTTATGCCGTTATTGTTAGGTGTTATCCAATGATCAAAAACTAAAGTAGCAAGTGGGAGTTTTGCACTATCTGAAAACTCCTTAAATTGAACACAACTTGTTATCTGATACTTTGAAACAGGCCCCCCTTTAGGCTTAAGCTTTCCTGTTTGGCCTTGTTTGAATTCGCCATTGATTTTAACCCACTCTAATTCTTTATCCCAATCAGGCCATTTTTCAACATTTTTCCATATATCCCATATCGTTTCTTTTGAAGCTTTGGTATCTTGCGATACTTCATGAATAGTAATTGCCATTATAAACCTCCATTTAGTTAATGGGTTAATTATTAATGCATTAACTATTTAAGGTCAATAGCGTATTCTCTGCATTGTTTTTGAAAGGCACGAGCTAGGTTGTACTCTAAGATATAGCAGTGGCCAAAACGGGATATGTAAAAAATATAAAATGCGTTGCATTTAATACATAGTGACTAACAATGCTAGCTTCTAATCTTCCTGTTATATGATAGGCGATTCCGTAGAACAACCCGGCAATTGTGGCTAAGAAAATGTATAAGGTTCCGCCGGCATAGTGTGCTAGACCAAATAAAATAGATGCGATAATGACGCCTAGATAATCACCATATTTAATCTTGTGAAATGAATTCTGGAGACCCTTTTGAATAAAATGACGAAAAATACTTTCTTCAATAACGCATGTGAAAAACAAATTAGATAATGACCAGATGAAAACTAAGGGCGTCCATTTTGGATCCCATTTTACATAACCAAAAACAATTGAAAAACTAATCACAACAATTAACATTAGCGGAATTAGAAATATCAGTTTTTTAAGCATGTTTTTTAGTTCTGTTTTACTGCAAATAGTTGAGATTCCAAACGCTATTACAGATAGACCAATAATTCCTGAGTCAAACCCAAAATATAAATTTAGTGGAATTGCATCAGAGGTTAATAAAACGTCGTCAATAATTTTCCAGTTGTGTACCCCAGGAACTTTATTTAATAATGTAATAGCTCCCACAACGATGAATGCTAGGCCTGCAATTATTTTCGAGAAATTCGTTTTAGCGCGATAATAAAAATAGGTAATACCAAATATAAGAAAAAGGATAGGTAACGCCATCATAGTGAGATGCCCAGCGTATAGTGCTGAAACAATACCCATTAAGATCAAGCTTCCCCATATTTTTAAATTTTTCGTAATAAAGGCGCTTCCTACTGCGCTAATATAAAAGAAAACTGCAAAAGAGCTAAACAAATGATTCATTGATATTTATTTCTCATTCAAAATTTTCCGAATCGATAAAATATGAAATAAAAATGCGCAAGGTACCACAAACGCGGGCAACCAAATATAGGGAAAAGTTGCTACAAATGTGTTCGAAGGATTAGTGAAAAAGCCCTGAAAAGGCGTTGGGGCTGACAACAAGCCGTGTGCGAACACATTAACCAATAACAACATTCCAAATCCGTTCCAAACTAAAGCAACTTTTTTATTCCGCTTATTTGATGTGAAGCAATAGTAGGCAATAAAAGGCGCTGAAACTCCAGCAATAATATCAAAATTATGCCCATTCCAGGTTAATAGTTCAGGTGCAATATGCTCTTTGGCCAATAGCCACAAAATAACTTCCATGACGATTCTAAAGGACTGAATATTAATTAACCAAGTTTGAGAAATGTTAGTTTTTAAGAATGCT
Organism: bacterium; assembly: GCA_018699495.1. Lineage (GTDB taxonomy): Bacteria > Margulisbacteria > Marinamargulisbacteria > JABIPA01 > JABIPA01 > JABIPA01. The sequence goes on from JABIQV010000087.1 coordinate 2,568, forward strand.
GGCTTTGAAGAAAAAGCAATATAGATTAGCAATGCCGCTACTGGAAAAACAGCAAAAAGAATACGTGGAGGCATTGTGCCAAAATTCATGAAAAATCCATTAATCGAAAGCGTTGCTGTTATTAATAGCCAAGCGCTAATAACAGATAATATGAAATAGGGATTTTTTGTGGTTTTCTTTAAACACAAATACAAAAAGACAAACAGGAAAATAACTAATCCTAAAAATATGCTATTCGCTAGTATACTAATCATGAAAATTCCCTTTCATGATTAAATTTGACCTTCCTTAATATTCACTTGAACAAATAATGGCAAAATGTGTTTTTTAAGTATTTCAAAAGGTTGAAGGGTACGAATAGAATTATAGTTTCCCCCTGTAAACACGGTTACCATATCTAGATCGGGCATTACAAATATAAATTGCCCTCCATTTCCCCAAGCAATAACAGACTTGATTTTTTGGTTATTAACAATAAAATCATGATGCCACCACAAATAGCTATAAGATAATTCAAGATGTTCTTGTTTAGGAATAATGGTTTTTGGCTTGGTCGAATTTTCAATCCATTGTTGTGAAACGATTTGTTTGTTTTTCCATCGCCCTTTATCTAATACAATTTGACCGATTTTAGCCATATCTCTAGGTTTTAGATATAGATGGCCGCCTGTATCAGTTTGATTGGATGGTGTTTTTTGCCACAAGGGCTCTCTGATTTCTAAGGGGTTAAATAATACTTTTTTGGAGTAACTGGGTATAGATTCTTTTACTGCATTTGAAAGAACACGACCTAAAAGAACAGTGCCTCCAGTACTATATCGAAATGATTTGCCAGGATCAGCCGTTACAGCTTGCTTTAAAATAAACTGAGCCCAATCTTTTGATTTATACATTTTCAATTCAAATCCAGGGGAGTTCTTGTCCCAGTCATCAGAATCTAATCCTGATTTCATTAAAAGAAGATCTTCACTACTAATGGTCTTTTTCTTCTCAGACCAAACAAGAGAGTCTTGATATTCTGGCAAATACGTTTGTATAGGGTCATTAATATTCAGTAGCTTATTATCTTGTGCAATCCCCACAAGTAAAGACAGAATACTTTTAGTAGATGATCGTAAATCATGCTCTTTTTCTCTGGTATACCCATGAAAATATGACTCAAATAGCAAGCTTCCATTTTTGACAATTAAAATACTATGAATATTTTTAAAATGATTTTTCTCGATTATTCTTACAAAGTCTTTGGATTCAAAATTACTGTTTGTATCGAGTACTGAATAAATAGATCCTGTTTTCCAACCATCTCCAATATCTTCTGGCGAATAGCTAATGTAATGAGGCTCATTGCAACTTGATAAAAGAAACGTTATTAAAACTAACGCCATAGTCTGTACCAAGAAATGCGATTTAAAATTCAACTTGATATCCTAACAATTTTTTTATTTGATTTTCTTCAATAAACTTAGGAGCAATATTACCTGAAAAAATCATAGACTTATTTCTTAAATAGCATGCCAGAGGACTATTAATTTGTGATAGTTTTCCCCATAGCCAAGATTGTGAGGTTACCCATTTCGTTCTGTTTTTTCGAAGTGCTTGATAATTAAAAAAAGCATCGCTTACAGTATCCTTGGAGGATAAACAATTTGCTAGTATTAGGGCACTTTCAATTGCCATCCCAGCTCCTTGACCTAAGTTAGGAGTTGTTGGATGAACAGCATCGCCAAGCAATATCACATTATTGCTATACCACTGTGAAATTGGTTTTGAGTCAAAGATATCCGTTTGAATAATATCCTTTGAACTTGTTTCTTGAATTAACTCCTGAATAGGATCATGCCATCCTTTAAATAAGCTTAATATCTTTTTTTTCGACTTTGTACCACTATTTGATAACGTCCTTGTCGGAGCATTAATTCCAACATACCAATAAACTTGCTTTGCATTAATTTTTACGGCACCAAATCTTTGACCGGGGCCCCAAGATTCGAAAAACTGATCCAGTTTCACTTGCTTGGGTAGTGGGCCAAGACCTCTCCAACCTGCTTGACCGCTATATCTAAGATTAGTATTACCAAAAAGATCCGTTCTAACTTTTGAATTAAGCCCATCAACTCCAATTACAATATCTGATTTAATAGATTCTTTTCCCTCAAACTTTATTAATAGAGACCTTTCCTGTTTCTCTAAGGAATTAAATTCGTACCCCAACCGAACTGACTCTTCTGGTAATGCTTGAAACAATATTTTCTGTAAATCTGATCTAGAAATTCCAACTGCTGGGTAGCCATATTTTTCACCCAAGTAATCAAAATCTGTAGTATTGAGTGCATTTTCTTTATGATCTTGCAGTTGAAATGTATTCACAGGGGCACCCAAACTTAAAACTTCGTCTGATAAACCAATTTTAGATAAGGCATTCATAGCGTTAGTTGATAAGACAATTCCCGCACCTATGGGTTTTAATGCTGTAGCTTTTTCAAAAACGATTGGATTAAACCCCTTCTTGTGAAGCGCTATAGCTGTGACTAATCCCCCAATACCACCACCAATAATAGTTATCTTTATTTGTTTTGAGATCATTCTTCTATTGTTAATTTAATAGCCATAATAAGACATGATTTTAATATGATTTTGGATATTGAGAAACAGGCTCTTCTTTTTCCTGCGATTTATGAAAAAAAGAAGACCATCAAATGGACGTATGAAATACCTTCAACGTATAGGTAATGTAATTACGTTATCCTTGTAGCTCTTTGGGAACTTTAATTTTTTTAACTTCCACACTCATCCTTTCACGTAATTCTTGGTCTGGAACATATTTTACAAGTATATTAATCATCTGTGTCAAAATAGCTCTTAGAGCTTTGTCATGTATATACTTACCTGCCTTAATTTGGTGCTTATGTAGTTTATGACAAGATTTTCCAATGGAGTTTACCAGTTTTCTGATTGCATTTGCTTTAGTTAAAACGTCCATAGAATTATCTAAAAGCAGTTCTTGAAGTTGAACTCTCAATAACTTTATCTCTTCAACCCAATCTTTATTTGTTTGATCGTTTTTTGAATTCTCACGGTGCTGTTTGAGCGTGCCCAAATGGTATTTGGAATATTGCCCATGAATAATCGGACGTCCTCCTTTACCTCCATGCATACGACAGTTGTTTTTACCGGTTACAGATATACCATTACATTGCTTTTTATCTTTTTTTATTTTTTGGCAACGGTTTCTGCCGTCAGTACGTTTTTTATTTACCATGTTTATTCTCATGTAGATATTTTTTCAAGTGATAGATATCTAAATTTCCATGGATGTTCATTTTGTTCACAATGTTCATTTTTAGTAATCTTGAACAAGATGAACATGTTGAACAAATCATAATTGATCTCCTTTTTTTAAATATTTGTTTGCTGTTCCTAAAGCTACACCCAGTTTTTCTGCAATTTCTCTTTGATTGGACCCTTGGGCGCGTAATTGATTAGCTTTTTCAATCATTTCTGACTTATTTTTTCTACTGGGAGGTTTCAAATGATTTATCTCACTATCATGGTCGATAAAAGAAAAATGCAAATATGACTCTTCCTTACGGATATCACAAAGAATGATATTATCATCTCCATATTTTTCTTCTCCGTTACGAATTTTGATTTGTTTTATATAACGGAGTCTTGAATCTTTCATACTCCTTCCAATTGCAAAAGCGCTATCAACAAAATTCATCAACATTTTACTTCCAGCAATATCATTTTGAGAAAGGGGCCTAGAGGCGTCACGTTTTGGAGTGTGTGCAAGAACAAGAATTGATAAGTTATATTCCAATTTTAGCTCTTTTAATCTTTTCATAAACGGTGCTGCATCCCTAGCTTTTTCATTGTCCTCCTTCAGGTAGGTAATATTATCAATAATAATTATTTTTGTTTTATGTTGAATGACTAACGTTTCAATTGCATCAACTATTTGTTCATCAATCGGAGTAGTATAGTCAAAATCAACATTGTCTGGGTTTAATTCTGCTCGCAAAAAATTATTACTGAATTTATAAGTTTTTCCTGTGGATTCCTCTGTGTATCTTAATTGGAATTGTTTGTCGCTTAGTTCACAGTCAATATACAGGACGACTTGTTTATCAACTTTAGGCTCAAAAAATAATATGTCCATACTATTTGTAATAGAGTCAGCAATATTGACTGCAAGAATTGATTTGCCAAGATTTGTATCAGCAAAAAGAATGCAAATTTCTCCTTCAAACCAAAGAGTCCCACATAGTTGTTGGGGAATTGGCTTTAACTTTGCAATTTCTATCCAATCTGCAGCAGTTTTAGTTGAAAAAAATGACTGAGAATTTATCGCACCTTGGATTGATTCACCCTTCTTTAAGACAGGCATTTCAGTAGAACAGAAGTAGTTAGGCCTTGGTTTACTATAGGGCTCTTCATTCGATGTCCTCTCAGAAAATCGGGTAGCCCCTGGACTTGGTTTCTCATACAGGCTACATGCATCTTTTTTAAAATCATGAATGTCATTCATTATTTTATCCCCCTCCCCAAATCAACTTGAACACCTTGGTTCTGATATTGACTTGTACTTTGAATTGTTGGATGGGAATCAAGAAATTCGTTTAGCTCTTTAATTTCATACAACACCTTCCCACCTATCTTCTTGAATCTTGGTCCACAGCCCTTCCAGCGCCAGCTTTGAAGAGTTGATCTCGAAATTCCAATGATTCCTGAGATTTCTGTATCGTTAAATAATAGTTTTTTCATTTCTATAACCTCTCTTAAGTTGTTTTTAGAAATGAGGTATAATTACAGTACTAATTGTAGGGCCAATGCTTAGTTGTGTTGGCCTTTTTTATTATCCTCATTTGCGACTTTATTTTTTCTTTGTTTGTGAAATATTCGATATAAAAGTATCTAACAAATCAGCAGGAAAACGATACCGCTTAAGTAATGATCCTTCTGAGATGTCCACAAAGGGCAAATCTCCCTTTTCAATAAAAAATAAGAGTTTTTTTCGGCTAAGCCCTGTATATTTTATCGCTTCTTTCATAGTAATTAACTTTGACATTTTTTCAGCTCCTTTCTTTTCTAAAGTGAGCCTATATTTTATTATTAATCATTAACTATGGCTAATTTGAATAATATGGTATTTTATAGCAATATTATATGCTATTGTTGATTAACAGGAGGCTGTTGTGGAGTTGTTAAAAAACTTTTTTTCGGAGTGTTTAGAAGGGACAGGCTACTCTTCCATTTCTGAAATAGGAAAAGTAGTTTTAGGAAAAGAAAGTGGCGGAACACAAATTCATCAATGGATATCTGATAAAAGAGGAGGAATCCCGAGCCAATGGATACCTGTAATTATCGAAAAATTAAACCTCGACACTCATCAAAAAGAAAAGTTAATTAGTATCACCAACATAATTAAGGCAGAAAAACAGATTAAGAAGAAGGTCGAGGTTGTTAACAAACTGATTGGTGAAATTGATCAGCAATATAAAAGCGAAATTCGTAAATACTATGCATTACAGTCAGGTAAAGACGACAAGATTTATGAAAATATTAAAATAGCTATTACTTCAGGTAAAAAAAAAGAAAGTTTTATATATCCGAATAGATTGATTCCGGTATATGGGATTGATAAAAACTTAAGACTTTCTTATTTAAACTGGCCCGGGTCCAAACCGTTACAAAACGTCACATCAGTATATTTTGTTGATAGCAATAGGTTCAGCCCTAATTTTAACTTAGGCGACTATATAGGAATAAATGGTGCTTACTTATTTCCCATTATAAATAAGAAAGCTAACTTATATCTTTATGAGGACTTTAATCAAAAATATATAGGACGCCTTGAACGATTAGTTCCAATAAATAATTCTCAAATATTGTCTATTCAAAAAGAACTCGATAAAAAGGTGCAAAGTAAATTTTCAGATTTGATAGAAAAATATAAAATAAAACTGCGCTTAAAAGAGTTTATATCTGAATGTGATATTTGGTTAATTGCGAAATCATTGAATAATGATGATTGGACAACATTAAACTTTATTGACTCAACTATTCCTGCGCCAGTAACAAGCAAAAGATATTTTCTTTATCTATTCAAAAAACACATATTAGATTCCGAGAGCAGAAAACCGAAAGATTTAATATACATTAAGCATGACACAAATGGATTTCATAACGATAACGTCCGACCGTCCCTAAAAGTTATAGGCAAGATTGCTGGGTACTTAAACAATTCTATAAATGAATACTGCGACTTGAAATCCTTTGCATCAGATAGCCTACGGTTTTAAACACAAGGAATACAAAAAGCATACAAGCGATTTCATCCGTGGGTCGGACAATAATCGTAAAGTGCTTGTTTTGAACTTAAAGTAATGGTGCGCCCAACAGGATTCGAACCTGTGACCTACGGATTAGAAGTCCGTTGCTCTATCCAGCTGAGCTACGGGCGCTTTTTGAATAATGAATTCAAAGTATATCATAAAATTGCTTAGAATTTGGAGATTAAAAAACCCTTTTAAGGATGTCAGAGTTTTCTAGTATTCCTTCTGCAAATATTTTGTAACCTTTTGCGTTAAAGTGAGAATCTATAGGCCAGATAAATGACTTGGTTTCTATTTTTCCATGGCCTGTTTTCTTATTGAAATAGTCAACTAAATTTATAATTTCTACATTTTTGTCTTGCAAACGCTTAGGTATCCATTTTTCAATTGGGCTAATATTTTCCGCGATTTCATTTGCATGGGCTGGGTGGATAATAATTGATAAAAGAATTCCTTTCTTTTTACATAATGTTTTTATGTTTTGAAGAGTGGTAGAAAACGCCGTTTTTGCTATTATTTTTCGTTGAATTCTTTCTTCCTTTGTTAGTAATGAATAGTCTAGTTTTAATATGTCTATAAAAAGTGCTCTAACTATGTGACTGGATGCAAAGAAATATTCATACTTACCATATTTTGGTATCGGATATTGGCAAATATTTTCGGATACAAATCGCGATTCGCCTCCTCTTTCGATGAATTCATTTTTGTCAGTAGAGTTGATAGCTAACATTATGTGGGTCGGGTTGAAATTAAGAAGGTTTTTTTTGAGGAAATATAGAGATAAACATGGGTCTGATCCTGATAGACCTCCTGATAGCACTCTTATTTTTTTTGAGCCCCCCCCTGTTTATTAGCAATTGGTTTAATTGTTGCGGCCAAGAATTTTTGAACGCCGCTCCTGCTCCCTCTGTAAATGAGTCTCCTAATGCTAAAATTCTGTATTCGTTAGGGGCTAGTTCTTTTGGGGGATCAACATCTATATATCCTAAGGCGTGTCTTTTTTTTAGAAGGTGAATTCTAATATTTTGTCGTTCTTAATTTGGTATTTGTATTTTTCTAGGTCTAGGTTTTTTTCGTTATAGGTAATTATATACTTACCATCATTTTTTTTCATGTACGTTTTATAGTTACCTACTGATCGGAGCGTGATTTCCAGGCCTATAAGATAGACAGCGATTATAAATATGATGGAAAGACTAATTCGTTTAAGTATAAATTTTTTTTAGTAATATTAATTATTTGAATTCTTAGGGATTACTTATCGCTGTAATATTTTGAAAAATCGTCAGGATTAATGTTATCGATAAAGTCTTTAAACTTTTTAGTTTCTTCTTCGTCTTTTTCAGCATTAACCATTTTTGCTTTTAACATAACAGATTCAGAAACAAAAATTGGAATGTTTGCTCTTACAGCAAGTGCAATTGCATCGGAAGGGCGAGAATCAATTTTTACAACTGTTTCTTCGTCCTTTTTTTTCATTTCAATAATTGCATAAAATGTATTATCAACAATTTCATTGATAACGATTCGGATGAGATTTCCCCCGACTAGATCGATGATTTTTGTTAACAAATCATGAGTCATGGGTCGGGGTGGTTTAAATTCTTGTAATTCCATAGCGATTGCAGCTGCTTCAAACATGCCTATCCATATAGGTAAAAAATTTCTTTCTTCGATGTCTCTTAATAAGACAATCGGAGACATGTTCTTAGGGTCAAATCCTAACCCACCTAGCTGCATCTCTATCATAAATAAATCTCCTTAAGATTTAGTAAATTGAACAACGTCACTGAAAACGTCTGGTCGTCTAATTGCAATTTCTGATAATGATTTTCGGTTTATCTCAATTTCTTTTTTCTTTAATAAATTAATGAACGTTGAATATGATGTAGAAAAAGGGCCAAGAGCTGCATTGATTCGTGCTATCCACAATCGTCTAAAATCTCTCTTTTTTCGTTTTCTATCACGAGTTGAATTTGACAAAGCATGTAAAACAGCCTGATGAGCAGGTCGGTACAGCTTTGATAAGGATCCTCTAAATCCTTTTGCTAATTTTAATATTTTTTTGTGACGTTTTCTTGAGACGTTACCTCTTTTTACTCGAGCCATTTGTTAAACTCCTCTTTATAACTGACCAGGCAGCATTTGCCTTAATTTTTTAAAATCTGCTGATTTTACAGTTTTTTCTTTTCGTTTTGCTTTTTTCTTATTAGGACTTTGATGTTCTAATAAGTGACGAATTCCCGCCCGTTTTCGTCTAATCTTACCACTTGCCGTGATCTTAAATCGTTTAGCCGCAGCTTTTTTCGTTTTTTGTTTAAATTTTTTCATATATCGACACCTACTTTACCGTTGGGTTAATGTGAACAATTAGTGACCTATGACTGTTCGAAATGCCACCGTCAGGAACACCATGTTCTTTTATCTCTTCTAAAAACTTGTGGGCTAGATTTCTTCCTAATTCAGGATGAACAATTTCACGGCCCCTAAAAGGTACCGATAATTTAACCCGGTATCCTTTTTTAAGGAATTCTATACCACGCCTTACTCTCAAATCATAATCATGAACGCCAATTTTTGGACTCATTTTTAACTCTTTGACTGTTTGACCTTTACTTCCTTTTTTAGAAGCCTTGTCTTTTTTTTGTTGTTGATACTTATACTGACCAAAGTCAATAATCTTACAAACAGGTGGAATTGCTGCATCGGACACAAGTAACAAGTCTAATTTTTGTTGACTAGCTTCAATACGTGCTTGTTCTATTGAAACAACGCCCATTTGAGTGCCGTCATGGTCTATTAATCGCACAGATTTCGCTCTAATTTTCTCGTTTATTACAAATCTTTTTTTATCGTTTATCCCGAACCTCCAAATTCATGCCTGTTTAGCAGGCACCTTAATATATCATTTTTATTTTTACTTTGCTAGGATCCGTTCTCGTAACAAAATTAAATCAAACCTATTGAAACAGGTATATTTTTCACATGGTTTTGGACTCGTCTAAGACAGATAGAAATGCTTGATCAACTGTCATCACACCTAAATCTCCTTTTTGATGTCTTCGTACTGAGATTGTATTCGATTCAACTTCTTTGTCTCCAACGATAAACATGTAAGGTATCTTTTCAGCAGACGCTTTTCTTATCTTGTAGCCAATTTTTTCAGAACTTGTATCTAAGTCGACGCGGACTCCTTTTTGTTTTAGGTCGGACGCCAATTTTTTTGCATAGTGTGATACTTTTTCGTTTACCGTTAAAATACTCACTTGAGTTGGGGCTAACCAAACAGGAAAATTTCCCTCGTAATGTTCAACTAGAACGCCAAAAAAACGTTCTAAAGAACCGAATATCGCTCGATGAATCATATAGGGGCGATGCTTTTCGCCATCTTGGCCAATATATGTCATATCAAACCGTTCTGGTAAGTTGAAGTCAAATTGGATTGTCGAACATTGCCATTCTCTTCCAATCGCATCTTCTATTTTGACATCAATTTTTGGTCCATAAAAAGCGCCACCACCGTGATCTATTTCGTAGGGTAGTCCTAAAGATTTAATCGCTTCTTCTAACGCGTCTTCGGAGTCTTTCCAATGAGCGATTTCGCCTACATATTTTTCATCTGGGCGAGTCGCTAAATAAAATTTTATTTTCTCAAAACCAAAAGCTTTTAACATATTGATGGTGAATAGGGTTACTGATTTTATTTCTTCTTTCATTTGTTCTTCTGTACATATGATATGCGCATCATCTTGGGTAAACCCTCGAACACGCAAAAGGCCATGAAGTACACCTGAACGTTCATATCGATAAACGGTACCTAATTCAGCATAGCGAATAGGCAGTTCTCGATACGATTTGGGTTTGTTTTTATAGACAAGAATATGAAACGGACAGTTCATAGGTTTTACGTAGTACTTTTGGTCATCAACGTCGATAGCACTAAACATATTCTCTTCATAGAATGAAAGATGCCCACTCTTTTCCCACAGGTCAGCTTTTCCAACGTGTGGTGAAAGGACGAAATCGTAGTCATTGTTTAAGTGTTCTGTTTTCCAGTAGGATTCTATAAGGTGTCGAATCAATGCTCCTTTGGGATGCCATAACACGAGGCCGCCGCCCACTTCTTCAGTTATACTAAAAAGGTCGAGTGTTTTTCCTAATAAACGATGGTCCCTTTTTTTTGCTTCTTCCATACGTTTTAAATAGGATTTAAGGTCTTTTCTATTTGAAAATGCGGTTCCGTATATCCTTTGAAGCATTGGATTTTTTTCGCTGCCTCGCCAATAAGCTCCTGATACCCGTAATAATTTTATAGCACCTATTTCTCGTGTTTGTTCAACGTGGGGCCCTTTGCACAGGTCCACAAAAGGACCATTTTCGAAGAATGTAAACGAATCGCCATCGAGGGAATCTATAAGATCTAATTTATATGTTTGGTTTTTTTCTTTTAAAAATGAATTCGCTGTTTCTTTGTCAGTCGAATAGCTGGTAAATTGTTGGTTTTCTTTGATTATTTCTTCCATTTTTTGTTCAATTTTATTGAGGTCTTCGTCTGTTAGACTTGTTTCTAAGTCAAAGTCGTAATAAAATCCGTTCTCAATGGCAGGGCCTATGCCTAATTGTGCGGTTGGGAAAAAATGTAATACAGCTTGGGCTAAAACATGGGCGGCACTGTGACGAATTGTTTCGAGAGGAAATTTTGCCATAAAGTCTAGTTGAAGTTTAGTGGAAAACCAAAAACATATCCGTCGTTAGCTTGTTGACTGGGTTGTTTTTCAAGAAGTTGGCCAACATCAATATTTAATTTTTGTGACAACGTCTCTTTTTCAGTTTGGAATAAATTGAGGTTTTGGACATTTTTAGGTTCGGTATCAGTATTTTTTTGTGGGACTAAAGAGCTTAATTCGGAAACTTTAAATAGAATTCCTCGTTGCATTGGAAGAAGACCGCTATAAAGTGAAAATATTCGTCGTTGTTCACACACTTTTTGAGTTGCATCAAAAATTATTTCTGTATAGTTATCTGATGTTAAGACACCTTGAATTGCCGATTTCGCCATCTTTCCGATCACCCGCCCTATAGATTGGCTTAGTTTTTCTAAAGCAATATCCTTTGTTTCTCCCAGGCCCTTGCATTTTGGAAATGATGGACAACTAGCTATAAACGATTTGTTGTCCTGTTTAATTATTACTTCAAGTTTATGGTCTAAGTTCAATTTTTCTCCCTAAAGATAACATCATGAAATAATTATCTTTAATAATTTGTTTACAAAATCCTACCATATTGATATTAAAAAGTCCAAAAGGGTAGATACCTTTCTGTCTCTATAAAAAATGAGAATAAGACATTCCAAACGAATACGTTATATCTTGGTTTTCATTTAAAATATCGATTGCAGCCGCTCGTACGTAGATATCTTGAAATATCTCGTGTCGAATTCCTGCATTCAATAAGTATATTTTTTCCTCACCGGTTATATCCGTTAATATAGATGTTTGATTGGATAAAAAATATTCTAGACCTCCCATAACCGAGGGCGTAATTTCTTCTTTGCTAAAGTTTGCAGTGAAACCTAAGTGGACTCTAATTCCGTCTTGAAATTTTTGGGAAGCAACTAGATATACCTCAGACTCGGTAAGCGAGCTTAGTCCTTGGAAACCCAGGGCAATAGATAATGGGTATCGTGTGTTGTCAGACATTAGATAATATTTCGCGTTTACATACACACCTTCTGTAGGAACGACGCCTCCCACTATTCCTAATTCCCAATTTTTGAATGTGCCGAGATTTACCTTGTAGAACCAGTCCAATTTGTCTACAAGTGGATCGTAATTGTAATCCATAGATACATTGAATTCTTTGTATTTTAATGATTCTGCTGTGGGGACTACGATTAATCCGGTTGGTCCCTTTATTGTGGGTGCGGCGGTGAGGGTGACTGCCAATGTAATAATTGAAATAAGTCCATAAATTATTTTTTTCATTTTTTTTGTCTTCCTTTAACTGCGTTTTTATATAATATTTTTAAGTAGGCTCTGATTTTGTATTCTTCTTTAATGGGTGTAGCTGGTGTGCCAACGACCATTTCGTTTGGGTTTAACGATTTTAAAACACCTGCTTGGCCACCTATTATGCAGTTATTGCCAACTGTTACAGAGGCTATTCCGACCTGGCCTGCTATTTGAACATTATTTCCTATAATTGCACTTCCTGCGATTCCTACTAGACCTGCAATCGCAGTATCCGATCCAATATTAACATTATGTGCAACATGGCTAAGATTATCAACCTTTGTGCCGCTTTTGATTAAAGTTTTCCCTAAGCACCCTCTGTCCACACAGCAATTCGCGCCAACTTCAACATCATGTTCGATAATAACGGTCCCTATATGTGGGATCTTTTTCCATTTTGAGCCAACTTGGACATAACCAAAGCCGTCGACTCCTATTTTTGCGCCAGCATGAAGTATGACATTATCACCGATAGTCACGTTGTCATAGATGACGACGGATGGATACAGGATGCATTTTTTTCCTATGGTGACGTTATTTCCGATTGTAACGTTATGTTTGATGATTGTTTTTTCGGCAATCGTCGAGTGGTTACCAATTGATACAAAGTGCCCGATATTAACTTGAGGGGATAGTGTTGCTTTTTTACTAATTATGGCTGTGTCTGAAATAGTGAATGAATTTGATGCTTCATTATTTTTTGTAATAAATGCCAATAATAGTTGAAGTGCGTTTCTAGTGTTTTTGACGATTATTTCATTTTCAAAACCTGTAGATTTAAATGTTACTAGAGCAGAGGCCTTAGTGCCTTTTGCTTTATTTAGAAACTTATCTTCCATGACGAATGACAAGTCTCCTGATGTTGCGTCTTCAATTGGTGTAATGTTTGATATTAATGTAGAGGCGTCCCCTTTTAGGGAGCCGCCTACAATGTCACTTATTTTCTTCAAAGAAAGATTAAGTGGGGTCATTAATTTAATTTATTTGTTGAGTTTTTCTAATAGGAAATAGGTAAGATCAAATCCACCATCATAGACAACTTGTTTGTCTAAAACTATGTCGATTCCATATTCTTTTCGGACATCTTGGACGTTAGAAATTATTTCTTTGAGCAGGCCTTGCTGTTTCATTCCTTCGTATTGGATAAGCATTTCCTGCTTCGGTCTCATTTCTTTTTGAATTTCTTCGACTATTTTTTTTACTTCTTCTTCACTTTTATTATCTTTTTTAGCGTCTTCTAGTTTTTTTTGTTGTTCTTCAAAAAATGATTGATAGTCTTCTCGTTGCTTTTTAATTTCAGTTTGAATTTCTATTGCACCTTTATAGGTTGTTAGGATTCGTTGCATATCGATAAAACCTATATTGTCTCCGATGACAGACCCACTTAGTAGTAAGGTTAGAATTGCTAGCGTTATTGTTTTTTTAATCATTTTTATAATCTCCTCTTATTTTTCATTAATTTCATCGTCGTTAGAACGTATGACCCATGCTAAAATGGGTTTTCATCGTTCCTGTTTCGCCAAACCCAAAATCTAGTCTTAATGGACCCATTCCAGGAACATTCATTCTCATTCCGACACCTTTTCCTGTTTTGTAATTAGAAAAGCCACCAACGCTTCCCATCGTTGCCATTCCAGTATCTACAAAAATCACTCCTTGAAAGGTTTCATTGAATAGCAGCCGGTATTCTAAGCTTAATAGAGATTTTTTGTTTCCAAAAGAAAAACCTCTTTCATCGTATCCACGAACGGTACTTCCTCCACCAACAACATAATATTCAGATTTAAATTTGTCTTGGTTTAATATTTCAGGGCTTTCTATGAGACCTAATTCAAATCGAAGTGCTAACACTTGGTTGTCCATGACTTCATGAAATCGCGTCATACTAATATCGTATTTCGTAAACTCTAATGAGTCAGAATAAATAATAAAACTTTTCTCGATTGAAAATGTGTCGTGCGCTCCATTTTTTGGATTGAACCAGACGTCTCTGCTATCGTTGCTAAGTAGAAATTTGTAACTATCTACTTTATATTTTATAAATTCGTCGGGTAGTTCAATTGTTTCATCTTTAAATGAATGGAATGTTTTGAGTTGATAGGAGAAAGGTGCTCCCAACGTTATTTCCATTCCTTTTTTTGTAGCGTTAACAAATTCTTGTTGGGAACTTAAAAAATCCATTGAAGCTTGGAGTCCCTTTGTGAACCAGGTTTTAAACGTGAAGGATCGTCTCTTTCCAAACATCCATGGATTTGAATACTTGAATTGGTATGTTGAGTTTTGTCCCGCAGAGTCTGTTCCTCCAAGATAAAATTGACCTTTTAACATTATTGTTTGACCCGTACCCATTAAGTTGTCCATGAAAAAGTCACTAAAAAGGCTGAATCCTAGTTGCGCACTAAATCCGCCTCCGAAGGTTAATTGGCCCGATGATTCTTTTTCAACTACTTCAATTATGATAACAATTTGGTCCGGGGAGGAACCTGGTTTTATGTCGTAATTTAGACCTGTGAAGTAATTTAGATTAAAAATTTTTCGCATTTCGATATTGAATTCTTCGATTTGAAAGGGGTCCCCTGGTTGCATACTTAACTCTCTGAGAATGACATGGTCATTGGTTTTTGTATTTCCAGTGACCTCAAATCGTTCGATAATACCTTCTGATAAATTAATTTCCAGTTTATTTTTTTCTGTACCAGTCAGTTGAACACTTATTACTTTTGCGTGACTGTACCCTAAATTTGAATATAAATTCTTGATGGATGTAATATCTTTTCGGATTGAATTTTGGTTTTCAATTTCACCGGTTTTAGACGATAGCGCGTTTAATATTATAGAAGAATTCAGTGTTTTATTCCCTTTAATTATGATTGTCTCAAGTAAGGGGCGCTCTTCAACAACAAAAATTATTTTTTTACCTTTATTTGGCACAGTTTCCACCAGGGTTCGTACGTTTTTAAAAATACCTAACGAATAAATATTTTTTCGAACTCTGTTTATTTTATATGGGCTTAATTCGTCACCAGGTTTTAAAAAAATCTCGTTTAGTATTGCCGAACTTGGAACCCGGTCATTTCCAGATATTTCAATTGCAACAATTTTTTTGTCGATGCTGATTTCTTTAGGGGTTTCGCTGTTGTTTTTTGTTGGTGAACGTTCTGTTTTTGGAAGATTATTTAAAATATCTCGTAATTTTAATGGTGACCTAATAGGTGAGGCAAAACTTGATGCTTCAAAGGGTTTTAAATCTTGTGTAAATAACGGACAGCAAAATATGAGTAGGAGGACAGCTACTACTGGAAGCATCAATTTATTCATTTTTAGATAACGCTAAGTATTAGTGCCAATGCCAAGAAAATTGCGCATAGTATCCCGGTAAACTTAGTTAGTCCCGATTCTAGCCCTTTTTGAGAATTGAACATTTTTGCTTGTCCGCCAATGCCAGCCAATCCTTCTCCTTTTGCAGAATGCATTAACACGCATATAACGATGGTAATTGATAATACGAATTCGATAATTAATAGTGTGATTTTCATATTTGTCTCCTTAGACTATAAGTCAGGTACTATTTCTAATTTTTGATCTCGAACAATGATTAATGGGGCGGCTGTTTTAAAGTCGTCATAAGACTCCCATTGTATCGTTAGTGTTCCGATAGCCTCGTCGTCTTTTTTGATATCCCCTAATAAGGTAAGCGCGGTGGCTTCATTTGTGAGAGAGCCTGTTAATGTCCCCGTCAATATAGTTGAGTTGTAGGTAATAGTAAATGGAAGCGTGGATGTGATAGATATGGTTTTTAATGTTTCAGTTTCCTCAGCTACGTCATTTTCAACAGTTGATTTGAATGATATATTTTCGAATCCGAAAATAATGGAGGAAGTGGGTGAAATTGATATGTTACCAGAAACATTTATTGTAATCGTATTTTCTGTTGGGGATAGGTTGGTTGTGACCTTTTCAATTAATTTTTCTATATTAAAGGTTCCTGCATTTGGGATTACAGATAAGGTCTCCGTGTAGTTTATTGTCGCACTATCGGATGACTGCGTATTCTCTGTAAATGTGACTGTTTGAACTCCGTCCACTGTGGAAAAATCGAAAATATCTATAATTGGATAATTCATATTCGTGGTTGTTTCGTTAAGTGTCCCTGAAAATAAAGGAGTGGGATCTACATATAGAGGATTGTTTGTGAAAATTTGTTTGGTATATGTACTAATAGAAGAAAGTTCGGATGAAAAATCTTCAAAGATGTATTCGCTAGAGTCGTCAAGTAATGTACACCCTGATAGGAGAAGAGAAAGTGTAATTAATTTAACTAGTGATACAGTGAGGGAGTGTGCTTTTTTCTTCATTCGATTCATTTATTTCTCCTAATATATTTCTTAAACGCACTAAAGGATATAAGAAAATTTATAATGTCACAATAAGATCTGATTAGTTTTCAATTTATTCTTTTACATTTGCAAGGTCTGTAACGTTCCAAGGGACGTTATTAATTTGAGTATTTGCGGAACAAAGTGAAATATTGGATAATATTAGGAATGAATGCTCTAGGGATAACTTTATGATAAAAAAAGATTCGAAACCGCAAGCTCGAATTGTTCAGTTTGCTGATGATACTAAGATGCTACCCGATGGAAGTAAGATGGTATACGCGGAGAACGACGACAAAATTGTTTTGTATCACCAGCCATCGTTTGGGGCTACTATGACATATTCTTACGATAGAGAAACAGGAAAGATTATTGTTAATGGTAAAGTGGGAACAAATATTGATAAGCGAACTATGATTAAGTTAGGTAGTTATTTTATTCAGAATAGTAAAGAAGATGAGTTTATTACATTAAATGTCTTTACTCAAAAATAGACGGTTATGATTCAAGGTTCAAGAAAGTCTTCTCAACAATTATCTCCGTCTTCTTTCTCACAGTCTACTATTTCTAATAGCGCGTTGGTTCAAAAAAGTTTGAATTCGTCAGGCGTTAAAAATATTCTTAAATGTTTTGGCATAAAGGCTTCAGATGTTTCTGGTATGAAGAAAGATTTTGGGACGTCAGTAAAAATGATGGAATCATTTAAAGATGTTCAGATGATTCAAGTTGATGAATCTAAGTCTTTGGCCTTAGCTGCTATGGGTATTGAAAACGCTTCTTTGGCTTTAGTTATGCAGTCAGAAGAAGCAATTGCATTGCTTAAAAAACGATTAAAAGAGATTAAAGAGTTTGCGTTAGACAAGAAGAAAATTGCCAAATTATTAGCTGAACTAGGAATAACTCAAAATTTAGACAGTTTAGTGTTTACTGACGAGAGTGGTGGCGTTTACATCATCCAGTCTCAGCTCGAGAATATGTAGGGCAAATCCAAGTATTTCCATTTTAAGTGTCATAGTGTGATTAGATACCGTTAGTTTTGGATGATTTTTATTGGTTATACGGTCTAATCGTTATCTTTTGGGGCGATGAATTTTAGTAGTTTTTGTTCGATATCTTTTTGGACTTTTTTTATGAATGTTAGAGGATATTTATCACTTAAGACTAGTACGGAATATGCTTTTACCCAGTTTCCTACAAATACATCTGTTAACATTTGGTCACCTACGTAGATTGTTTTTTTTAGATTTATTTTGTGGATATTGGCGAATTCTTTGAGCGAGAAAGGGAGTGGTTTCATGCTAAAAAAGGTACCGTATACGTTAAGTTGACGACACATTTTTTGGACTCGTCGTTTGTCGCTGTTATTTGAAAAGACGAATACTCTAAATCCTAAGGATTTGAGCTGTTGAATCCAATGGATGTTTTCTAACGGAATATTTCGTTCGTATGTTCCGAGAAGTGTATTGTCTAAATCTAGTATGATTGTTGAAAAACCATCTAATAAAAGTTCATCGATATCTATTAATTCTAGTTCTTCAACAATTTCGTCAGGTAAAAAAAGTTCTTGCAAGCAGTCAATGATTTGAGATGTATTAAGGAACCAATTTGATAATGAGGGTTTTTTGTTTGGTTTAGATGCTTTGGTAGACACTATTTTTCTTTAGGTAGATTGGTTAAATTATGTGCTAAATCTATTATTTTTTTGTATTTAAATTTCAGACTTGAATTATTTGATATTAACCGTGCGGTCGTATCGTAAATTGTTTCGATTTCTTCCATATCGTTTTCTCTTAGAGTTGTTCCCGTTGCCGTTAAATCGCAAACAATATCGGATAAAGATGTTAGGGGGGCGAGTTCAATAGCTCCATATAGTTTGATCAAATGAACTTTGATACCTTTATTTCTAAAAAATATTTCTGATGACCTAGGGTATTTTGTAGCCACTTTCATTCCGTGAAAGTAGGTAATTGGACAGTTTACCTTTGGTCCGGCTACGACTAATCGACAGTAGCCAAATTTTAGATCGATAAGTTGACTCACATCTTTTTTATTTTCAATAAGCACGTCATGACCAACAATTCCTACGTCTGCTGCACCACCTGCTACATAGTCGGGTACATCCCAGGGGCGTATCTGATACACACGTATTGATTTATCCGTGCTGTCCGCGGATAGACGTCTATCCCAATTAACATCATCATCAAACACAATTCCAATTGCTTTAAGTTGCTTAAGTGATTCTTTAAAAAGGTATCCTTTTGCGATAGCTATGGTTAAGCATTTAGACATTTAATTTCTCCAAAAAAGAAGGGCAATCCATTAACAAACTGACGTTGATTGCAAATCCGACTGCCGGCGCATCGACTCCAAAGTTTTTTAACAACGTGTCGTATCTCCCTCCCGATGCTACTGGTTCAGAAAAACCTTCGACGTAGCATTCAAATACTAAGCCAGTATAGTAGCTTAAGTCTCTAACCAGGCCAGCATTATAAGTGACCATGTTTTTTATGTTTAATGAATCTAGTTCTTTATCTAGGGATTGAATTCTTTCTGTGTTTTTGAATAGATCCGAGTTGCCTCTTTTGGGAATACGTCCATAGGCAACGTAATCTTTATTTAATAGGCTATCTTTATCTTCTGATGAAGAATTAGCTAATGTGTCGGCGTGTCCGACGTCGATTCCAATATCTTTATACCCGAGTGCTTGTAGTGTTTTTATACAAACGTCTATAACGTCGGCGTCATGTTTAGCAGAGTCTTCGCCTATAATTTCAAGACCTGATTGAAATATTTCCATATCTTTTTGAGCGCTACTGGATCGTCTAAAAATCGGGCCCTGGTAAAAAAGTTTCAACGGAAGTTTAGCCGATTTCATTTGAGAAGATACAATTCTAGCGATGGGGGTGGTATGGTCGGGTCGTAAGCAAAGTAATTGGTTTGTCGAGTCGAAAAACTTGATGGCGGAGGCCTCTAAATGAGGGCCGAGTCCTGGTTTTAAGCTATCTATATACTCAAGGGTAGGTGTTCGGATGTAGTCGAATCCAAACGATTTAAAACAGGTTGAAATGGTTTTTCTACATTGATCATATTTTTTAGCGGTTTCTGGTAAGTAGTCAGAAACTCCAAAAGGTGTTAAAGTTTTCATAAAAAATAGTTTACCATAGATTGCCGATATTTTTGCAGCCTGGTAATATTATTTTTAACTTAACAGTTGTTATTACTTGCGCGAGTGGCGAAATTGGTAGACGCGCTAGACTTAGGATCTAGTGCCTAACGGCGTGGGGGTTCAATTCCCTCCTCGCGTACCATAATGAT
>JABIQV010000088.1 GCA_018699495.1 bacterium
AACGGTTTTTTATACTCAAAACTTAATTTTCCATCCTTTAATAACACGTTCGAAAGTAGCATTTTTATGAATTTTGATTTCTCTTCAGGAATCTGTGTTTTATATAGGTTTCGTGCTTGATTGGCGAGTTCGAAAGTTAAAACGCTTCGATGTAGAATTTTTTCATTTTTCATTTGGATGGAGTCTAATTGCTCTTTCAATTGTGTAATTTGATTTGTCCATTCATTGTATTGTTTGTTAAAAAAAGATTCCTCTATGAGCCCTTTAAGCTTGTCTTCATAAGCTTTGCTTCTTAGCGCCTCTAAATCATTGACCCGGCGCTGTATGATAGGCTTCTCATGGTTGTATTGTTTCGTTTTAGCTTGATGTGCTTTTAGTAAGTACCCCTTAATTCTCTCAAAGAGTTCATCATCAATATGAAGGTTTTCAACCGCCCCTTCAAATAACTCAAATAAGGATGTTTCTTCTATATAAGGGTCAGTGCATTTTTGTTTGTAATGACTACAACGATAATAAACGTATTGTCTAATCTTCGTATTATGCTTATTTTTCTTGATTTTTCGGTCACCGCATACACTTAACCCACAATGCCCACATTTTAAAACACCGTTTAATAATTTATCTTTCTTCCATTTCCCAGATTTATTAGGCCCCCGCATGTTTTTTTGGATTAGGTCATATTCTTTTTTTGTGATGATCCCCGCATAAGATCCTTTGTATAGCTTGCCGTCATACATGAAAAAGCCATAATAAAAGGGGTTTTTTAATATTTGCTCGATGGAGCTTTTACTTCGAAATGGTTTTATTCCGGCTAATAATAATTTTGAGTTAATAATTTCTCTAATTTTTGAATAGCTATACCCGCCTTTAAGGGCCAACTGAAACATTTCAGTTAAAAAGGGTTTTTCGTTATCATCAAAATCAACAACACGACGCTTTGAAGCTAGAATGATATTTTTATAACCAAACCCAACTTTAAATGGAGGCCACCCACATAATAGGCGTTCGTCTGTCCCTTTTTTTGAATCTTGCTTCATATTATCTATATAGTTTTCTGATAAGGCTGCCAAAATGTTAAAGAATAACTTTTCAGATGGAGGTAAGTTTGAATGAAGAACCTTGTTGTCACGGGTAAAGTGGATCTGTTTTCGTTCATCTTTTTTAACAACTTCGGCAAGCTCAGACCAATCTTTCAAGCTACGAGAACTGCGGTCAAATTTATCAAAAATTAAAAGATGGATTTTATCAGACTTTTTGTACTCTTCTAGAATTTTACGATAGTTTTTTCGGTAGTGTGATTTTGAGGCAGTCTCATCCAACTTATGGATCGCTGCTATGCTGATATTATGTTCTTCAGCATAAGCAATCGCATATCGTTCCTGAGCTTCTAATGAATAGCCTTCTTAGACGCGCTCGAACACATTCATATTTTCACAAAATATAAGGCCAAGTGGTTTCACATTTCAGATAATAGCACTCAATATCCTGAATTGCCGGATGACCCAACTATCATTCACAAACTGATGGAGTCAGCATGATAAAAATCTATGTTGTTGATGCGTTTGTCACTGATAAACCTTTCTCAGGAAACCCAGCCGGTGTTTGTCTATTGGATAGCTGGGAATCTGACCAATGGATGCAACAAGTAGCATCCGAGATGAAACACTCTGAAACTGCATTTATAGTAAAAAATGACACTGATTTTAGTATTCGGTTTTTTACCCCTACAGTTGAAGTGCCTCTGTGTGGGCACGCAACACTGGCTTCGGCTTTCATATTATGGGAAGAAGGGGTTGTCCCTCAATATAAAGAAATTACCCTTCATGCTAATGGTGAAACATTAACAGCAAAAAATGAAAAAACGCAGATTAGTATAGATTTTCCATCATCGCCCGTTCAAAAGGTGCAGAACTTTGATAAAACTATCCTAAAAAACCTTTCAATTAATCCAGTATCTATTTGTCAGTCGGAAAATGACATGGTTTTTGAGCTAGAGTCGGAAAAAGAAATCAAAAACTATACCCCTGATTTTCATTTCATAAAAACACTGCCCTTCAGGATGCTTGTCATTACTGCTAGGTCGGACCAATCAGATTTACAATTTGTATCTCGAGTATTTGCACCAACAGCTGGAGTTGATGAAGACCCGGCTACCGGTATTGCTCATTGTATTTTGGGGCCAATATGGTCTGAGAAATTAAATGAAAAAACCTTAAAAGCATTTCAAGCATCTGAACGAGGTGCCTTTTTTGATATTCAAATTAAGCAAGCACGTATTGTTTTGGCAGGAAAATCACGGTTAGTACTAAAAGGAAGTCTTTTTGTTTAACCTAAAAATAATGGGTAGAATTAATACAGTTCCTTATGTTACTGAAAAGAGTAAAGCCATATTTCGCATGATACTGCTTTTAACCTCTTGTTTCCTTTTGTTAAGTTGTAACGACCATCACTATATTAGTTACTCACCTGAAGATATTGGCGATGGATGGGAAACAGGATCTATTCATTCAGTACTCAATACAAACAATAATTTTGAATCTAAAGATTTTGCAAAAATAATTGAGAAAAATCATTTTAAAAACATCCATAGTATTCTAATCGTTAAAAATGGAGTTTTACTATTTGAATCATATTTCCATGGATACACCAGAGAAAAAGAACATGATTTACGGTCATCTACAAAAAGCCTGTTGTCTTTGCTTGTGGGTATTGCACAAGATAATAAGCTACTAAATATTAACAATCCTATACAAACTTATTTACCAGAGCATCAAAAATCTGTGTTGTGGTCTGAGAAAAAAAAACTCATTAGCATTGAACATCTTCTTTTGATGAAATCAGGCCTAGATTCTGATGATTGGAACAAGAACTCTCCTGGATTTGAATTAAAGATGTACAAGTCAAAAGATTGGTCTCAGTTTATTCTAAAGCAAGCTGTAACAGCGGATCCTGGCAAATCATTTCGATATAGCACAGGGGGGACGGTTCTATTAGGCAGAGTGCTTTCAAATGCGGTGCAGGAGTCAATACCCAGTTACTCAAAAAAAGTGTTATTTGATCCCTTGGAAATCAGAGATCCTCAGTGGCAAAAAACACCATCCAATCAAACTGATACTGGAGGGCACCTTTACCTAAAACCTAGAGATATGGCTAAAATTGGTCAAATCGTATTAGATAAAGGACGATGGAAAAACAAACAAATCGTTTCGCAACAATGGATTGAGAATTCAACCAAGCCAAGAACTATTATTCCCAAACAAGAACATCTTGAATTATCTTATAGCTATTTATGGTGGCATCATGATTTTGTTGTTAATAACAAAAGAGTTAAGTCTACTATTGCTTGGGGAAATGGTGGGCAATTTATATTTATCATACCCGATCTAGATATGGTAACTGTGTTTACGGGGGGCAACTATAATTCTGTTCGTACCCTTCAGCCATTTGAAATATTGGAAAAAAACATTTTACCGTTATTTGCATCAACATTATGAATAAGTTATACGACTTTATTAAAAAAAATGGTTTTTCACTGACGTTTAAAATCGTATTATTGCTAGTCATTGGATGTTTTTTTAATTATATGATCGGCCAGCTTTATGAAATAATCCCTACACTAGCC
>JABIQV010000089.1 GCA_018699495.1 bacterium
GGTTTTAGGTTTAAAAAACCATGCCTCAAGAAGGTTTCCATTTTTTGCCGGGAAATGCACTGTTTCGTACGAATACGCATCAGAGTTTGGAAGTGGCCCATAGTCTTTATCTGCGTTAAAAATAAAGTCTGTTAAATTACACGCTGTTAAGAGGAGTGTTAGGCCCCCCATACCGAATAAGATAAGGATGTGTTTAATCAGTTTCATAGAGGTATTTTAACGTATTAGATACTTAATCGAAAATGACGAACTCGGGGATTTGTTTTGAAATATATTTTTCGGAAACATATTTGTATTTTTTATAATTTAATATAGACTTTTATTTAATATGAATAATACATTTAGACGTGTGAACTTTTCCTGTTTGACCAGTAGTATCCAGGATTAATAAAATAAGTAAAAAAGGATATCCATGTACTTAGAATCTTCAGATTTATCAGACTATTTAAAATCAGATCCCGTAGTTAACTGCAAAGACCAGATAATATTGGAAAAAGCCATGGCCCTAACAACAGGATTAACTACCGACGTTCAAAAGGCAACGCGATTATTTGAATGGGTAAGAGATGAAATCCCTCATACAAAAGACATTCAATCAGACATAGTAACCTGTACAGCAACTCAAGTTTTAAAAGAAGGAACAGGTATTTGTATCGCAAAGAGCCATTTATTAGCTGCTTTGTGTAGAGCAATTGGAATCCCTACAGGTTTTTGTTACCAAAAATTAAAGCAAGACCCTCCTCATAAAGGCTATGTTTTGCATGGGTTAAATGGGATATACCTGGAATCCATAAAAAAATGGATACGAGTAGATGCAAGGGGAAACACAGGTGAAATTGACGCACAATTTAGCACAAAAAAAGAACAATTAGCTTTTCCGACAAACGAAGCTGACGGAGAAATTTTATACCAAAAAATATTTAAGGATCCAGTGGCAGCGTACGTGGACATTTTAAACCGACATGATAATCGGACAAAAATGTGGCCAAATTTACCGATTGAGTTGATTGGTGAAGACTAATTTGGATGTGTATGATTTTTTTAAAAAATCACAAGTAATTAAGGTTAATGGACCTTAATTTCAAACCAAATTCTGAATTATAAATCCTGTCTAGATGATAGTGTTTTTTAATAAATGACTCATAAATGCTTAACTTTTCAGAATGTTCGTCGAGAGGGAGAGCCTTTGTTTCTAGGGGGTCTTTACTTAGGTCATATAAAAGAGATCCTTCTCTATCTGAAGAAATGAATTTGTGATTTTCTTTAATTAGAGCAAATCCTTCATGATTCCAGTGCCTAAAATCGTTCGTATTGAGTACAGTAAGCATTCGATTAGAAGGAATGTGTTTAATTAAGGAGGATCCATCCAAATTACCCAAAAATTGTGGGTATGGGTTGTTTTGAAGTGTACCGGCCAGGTCTAATAGGGTTGGTAGAATATCTACATTCCCTATATTTTTTTTAAGATTTTTTGCTAATTGTGAGACGATATGTGTCTTCTTTTTTCTAAGTTTATCTGGAAGAAAAACCATAAACGGAATGTTTATGTATTCTTCATAGAAAGAATATATTCGAGGTATATCGCGGATATGGGTTACCATTTCTCCATGGTCAGAGGTGATGATAATTACGGTATTTTTTAATGAGTTAGATTCTTTTAGTGCAGAATAAATTTTCTCTAACGTCTTATCTATAATAAACAAAGAATTCAAGTAAATATTTTTAAAAGATGGCTGGGTCGTTAATTTCGTACTGGTTTGCTGAAACGGACCATGCAGGGCATTATTTCCATATACGCCTAAAAAAGGGACATCCCTGTTTTCTTTTAGTTTGGTACAAAAATAATCAACAGATATTAAATCGTCAATTCCAGCATCGTTTACTGAAGATTCATCAAAATCATCGCCGCCAACATAAAGATCCAATCCCTCTGATTTGATAAATCCCTTAAGGTTACCAAGTCGTTGAGATGTGATAAAAAAAGTGTCGTAGTTTAAAGGTGCGAGCCAGTCCCAAAGTAAGGGGTTTTTGTTAAAGTCTTTACTCGTTTTATAAGGAGCCATTCCAGATAGGATAGACATCATACTTATTTCACTAGCTGTAGAACTTGTGTACGCGTTTTCAAAAATAAAAAAGTTGTTTTTTTCTTTTTCAATCCATTGAGATAAAAAGGGCATTGCATTTGTTTTGTGGCCATAAAAAGGAAGCCCGTCCATTCCTTTCCCAAATGACTCTGTAACGATGACAATAAAGTTTAGATTTGAAGATGGTGTGGGGGTCAATTTACTAATTATCGCTCTATTTTTAGATGGGCCTAAAGTCGTAGGGGATGATAGATAATAAGTATCAGCAAACGCAGAAAGAGTGGCTGTGAAAAGAT
This sequence comes from bacterium, assembly GCA_018699495.1. GTDB lineage: Bacteria > Margulisbacteria > Marinamargulisbacteria > JABIPA01 > JABIPA01 > JABIPA01. The sequence goes on from JABIQV010000089.1 coordinate 2,381, forward strand.
TCAGCCTATTTTCTTTAGAAAAAGGAACGAGTTGGTTAAGACCGGCAAATAGGAGAATAGGAATAAAAACCCAAGAAAATAGTTTATATAGTGTTATCGGTTCGTATTTCGAGTTGACTGATGGCATCCAAATCCAAAAAAATAACCAAAGACATGCAATAAGGCCAAGAATGTTAACGTTAAGAAAGTGGTCATGGAAACCGTTGAACCAATACATAGGGTCGTTTTTAGCATAATTCACCATATACACAGATAAGTATTCACCGAATGTTAAGTAAATGACGGAGTTGCTTGAGATAACGAAAAATAAAAATAGAGAGATAAGAGTTGCCATGATGAATTTGAGTTTTTTTGGAAGGCATTTATAAATACTATTTAGATAGAGCCAAACGATAAGGCTAATTAGAACGCCGATAAAATAAATTAATATAGGTCTGGGCAAAATTGGTGTTTTGAATAGAGAAAGAAGTTGATCGTAAAGAACCAATAGTAGGAATGATGTCAGCCATGGTTTAGCTTTGAAATATGGTAAGAGTAGCATTGAAAATAATAATAGCTTATTCAAATTTTATTATCAAATTTGTGAAGGGTTCATATGATTATCTATTAACTACTTATTATCTAGCTAACTGAGTCAGCAGCAGGCTCTTCTTTTTTTTTTGGTAAATAATAGTCTAAAATATTTACAGGTTTAGAAGGAAGTTCTGGAGGTTCTTCTTCAGGGAATTCTATAAACATTTCTTTTTCTATTTCATTTGCAGCGCTATCTAGCTTGTGAGCGGCATAAGCGCCAGACCCTCCAATAGCGATAGCCGTACAAATCGCCGCAATAGGGTTTAAAAAAGCAAGACCCGCGAATGCAAAACTAGCAGTAAACTTGGTCCCTGATCGAACGACATCAGCTGCCGCATGCCTGGCAAGAATTTGTTTTTTAAGAGACACAAATTTCTTAGCTCTTGCCGCCGAGTCCGCTTTTTGTTCTTTTGGAGATTTTTGCACGCCTGTAGTTCCTTCTGGAGGAGGAGCCTCTTTTGCCAAAAGACGAGCTGCTTCTTCAGTTATGGAGGATACCGAACCTGACGTTCTAATCATAATTTTTAAGGTGTCAAAATTGGATAGAGGAGGCATCGGCTTTCCTTCATTTCCGGGAACGCTTTCGAATTGTATTTGTCTATCAATTGCATTCTCTATTTCTGAAAATTGGGCACGTTCAGTTAAAGACTTATTGGAATCTAAAGCAGAACTTATTCCAGAAGCTATACCGGCAAACGGTAGAATAGTAAATGCTAATGTAGCTCCAATACCTACTCCCGCTAATATACCTACGCCTATAGTGATGTCAGTGACCCCTTCTCCTAATGTTCGTAGTGGTTGAACGACGGTTCTCATAACATCCCATTTATCGCCGAGTGACATTTGTTTTCCAGGTGGTTGAAATATATTAGGGGTAAAGACATCTGTTAGTTTTTTCCCAGGATGCTTAGTGGCGAGATTTTTGCGGATAGCTGTAACTTGTCCAATAGACTTTGCCACCATATAAAGACCTTTAACAAGACTAAACGCACCGACAACGTCTTTCATCGTCTCAATCGTTGTCTTTGCCTTTTCAATCTGTTCTTTCGCATCCTCAACGTTTTGGGCAGTCTCCTCAACGTTTCGGGTAGTCTCCCCAACGCTTCGGGTAGTCTCCTCCATCATTACTTGTAGTGCTTGGACTTTGGCTTCTACAGTCGCTTTCACCGTGTCTATAGCGGGTTGGACGGCACTTTTAACCACCTCAACAAGAGGGTCTATATCTTTTGTGAGGGTAGCTATGTCATTTGGACTTAACTCAGGTGTGATCGGGCGAAAGGTGTCAATTATTGTTTCCCTATGGTCTGCCACAAAATCGGTCACGGAGCTAGTCAATGTGTCAGTCAATGTGTCAGTCAATGTGCCTATGAGACCATTGTCAACTATAGCACTTGCTGTATCTACAGCATCACGAACTGTATCTACAGCCTCACAAACTGCATCTACAGTCTCAACAACTGTTTCTAAACCATTAAGCAGTTTTTCGCTTAAGGATTCTAAAACAACAGGTGTCTGAACAACATCAGCTGTTATCTGGTCTATAGTGCCATCTTGTACAGCGGTATCTATATCTGTGCTTATGTTGGATTGGAATTCTTCAGCTGTAAAAGGCAGTTCTGTCGAGGTGTTATCGGTTTGATTTACGCCAATAACAGTGACATTTAGCCTTTCCAATGTAGAAATAGTCGGAGTTTCTTTGGTAATGGAGGCTGTATTCTGGGTACGCACAGCACCCGTATTTTCCGTTCGAGAGGATTCACTAGGAGCTGTACATAAGCGAATTGCATCCCGTGTGTTAGTAGCGGCAGCTTTCAGTTTTGGTTGATCTTGGGACACAGTTTGTTGTGTAGCCGGTGAAAATTTTTCAGCTGCAACAGACGTGTTGTTAATAGATTTTGATAACCCTCCTGTGATTTCATTGAACCTTTTGGATGCCCAATGACTTCTGCTTTCCGGGGTAGATTTTTGTATACGGGACATCGTCATTTTTATGGCTTTTGGAGAAGCCTGTAACTGAGCTGTTAACTGGACTGCCATTAGTCTGCCTCTTGACCTTCAAATAATGTAGAGGACCCATTAGATAGCCCTTTAATTAGTTTTTCAAAGTGATGGATTAAACGGTCTAAGACGTGCAAATCATACAATACGGATGTTTTGGATTTGAGAGAGCCTTGTTTAAAATCGATAACGTATTGAAAACGTTGTTGGTCGTCAGTGTCTTTCATAAAATAAACGATGTCTTTTGATAAATAGATTGCCAACTTTTGTGTAGATTCTGGCGCGATAAGAAGGCTTTTAATGTTTTTTTTGTCCTTAAACAGGTCTAAAACAGAGGCTTCAAATGTTTTGATGCAAACTTTCATTCCATCCGGATTTTCTATTGGTGAACTAGCCGACGAAGTCCTAGATAGAATAGGGTGGAAAGATTGCTTTTTAAGCTGAGATATATCGAGTATATACATTGACAGACCTTGTTGGCTCAATCTCTGACAAAACAATGACTAGATTGAGATTGATGTGATGTTATAAACATGGACCCTCTTTCTAAAAGTATAGTGGTTCTTTATAATTAGACGAGGTCCTCAACTAAATACTACCCAATCTGACAAAGTTTTAAACAAATTTTGTGTTGAAATAGGGCTATATTATGATTTCTGGATTAATTAACGATAGAGGAGATTACTAAATGTTAAATCAAAGAAAAAAAGGTAGTTATTTTGACCGAGATTTTTTAATTAAAAAAGGGTGCCTTGCTATTTTATGTTGTTTTCTTGTAGGTGTAGTTGGCTGTTCGACTACAGACTCAGATACGAATTCAGATACGGATTCAGCAAGCACAGAAAATGAGGTATCGATTACGGTTAGTGGAGACGTTCGAACAATAACCAGTAACGGAATTCCAGATCATGGACTAGACGAAAACACGCCTTATCCGAATACTCTTTCCGAACAAACATTAGTATTTAAGACAGATGTTACACCAACATTAAATGACAGGATTGCGTCCTATTCAGAACCAGAAAAATTTGGGGTCGCTACTAATGGGATTCCTTTGGACCCATTTACAGCGGAATATTGGAACAACGATTCAACTAGTGGGTGGCATATAGACGCAACGGGCGGAAATTTGGGACTCGATACATATGGAGGACATATTCAACCTGATGGGACGTACCATTATCATGCGGTTACCGATGCATTTTTCACGGCCTTTTCCATAGATTCTGCATCTCATTCGCCAATCGTTGGATGGGCAGCAGATGGGTATCCAATTTATGCAAAATACGCATATGAAACAGCTCTCGATAACACAAGTGCTATCGTGGAAATTACGTCAAATTACGAATTAAAAGAGTCGGGAGGCGCCCGACCAGTAGGAGATACTATTCCAGAAGGAGATTATGACGGTACCTATATTGAAGACTATGAATTTTCTTCAGGCTTGAATGGGGATTTAAACGAAGCGAATGCTAGGTATGGCGTTACCCCCGATTTTCCAGGCGGAACGTGGTATTACGTGCTAACTGGAAATTTCCCTTATATTCCAATTAAGTTTATGGGGACATCTGATGCATCATTTAAAGGAGGAGGCCCTCCACCAAGTGGGATGGCGAGTTACTTTTTTAGGCACCAGGCGCATAGCCATCACTAAACGGTAGTAGATTAATTTTCGAGCCGCATTATCTATCTGTGATATGCGGCTCTCGTAACGGGAGCTAAAAATAGAGATTGCCCGAGACTCTGTATTAGGAAGAAGATTCAGCGTCTCGGGTAATCCCTCGTAGATAGGTAATGTTTCTAAATTGGTTCTAGTCGTTTTTCTCATTTTAGGCTTTATATTATAAGAAATTACAGGTAGGCTGTCTCATACGTTTTATTGAAATACAGATAGTAAAGGAAAAAATTATGAGTAATCAAAATAATACAGTTGATTTTAAAGTCCCAAATTTGAAAGCGCAGGGCGGATTAAAGTATATCGCGGGTTTGTTTTTTGTGTTTGTTGTCGTTATGAGTTCAGTCGTTGTTGTCGATGCTGGTAAAGTCGGCGTCGTTAAAAAACTTGGAGCAGTTCAAGAAGAAGCCTTAAATGAAGGCGTTCATTTTAAAGTTCCCTTTATTGATACTATTATTCAAGTGAATACACGACTAAACAGCACGAAGTCAGCTGCTTTATCGTCGTCTAAAGATTTACAAACAGTTAAAACAGAAGTGTCTGTACAGTACTCGATTAAAGGAGCTGCGGCACCTTTAACCTATCAAAAAATTGGTCTAATTGGTCAAATTGAATCGTCTGTTATTGAGCCTGCAATTGAAGAGTCTGTTAAGTCAGTTACTGCAAAATATACGGCTGAAGAGTTAATTACAAAACGTGAAAAAGTAAAAACTCAAATTCAAATTGCTATTCAGGACTTTATGGATACAACATTGAATAACAAAGGAATTCAAAACGGAGTTAAAATTGCTAACGTTGCAATTACTGATTTTAATTTCTCTCCTGAATTTAATAGAGCGATCGAATTAAAGGTAAAAGCTGAGCAAGAAGCGCTTCAAGCTAAAAATGAAAAAATTAGACGAGTTACACAAGCAGAAGCAGCAGCAGCAGAAGAAAAACTTGCAGCAGATGCGTCTGCATATGCGATTACGGCAGCATCAAAGGCAAGAGCAGAAGCGATAAGACGTGAAGCGAAATCGTTGAAAAGCAATCCAGAGCTTATCCAATTACGAATCGCAGAAAAATGGGACGGACAATTACCTAAGTTTAATGGGTCATCAGCGGTTCCTTTTTTGAATATTGATTCAATAAACACAAAAAAATAAAATAAAATATACGCAGTCCGTACGATGAATAGAGAAGTTAGTGTATATACGATGATTGTAGGGCTTACCATTTACTGCGTAGTGGTAGGAGCCTTTTTATTAAATCCAATTTGGTTGAGTTTAAAGGGAGAGTTAACCTCTGAGCGTGTTATTATCAGTTGTTTTTTAACACTAATAGGGGCACCAATTTTTTATGGTTGTATGCGAATTGCTAATAAAAAATTACAGCTAGTTAACTCGTGGATGATGGGGTTTATTTGTTTATTACCTATCGGGTTGGGGCTGCTGCTGTTGGGGATCTGGACGATCTAATTTCCTCCCTGGCTGTATTTCTTTATGGTCTCACAACGGTGAGTGTCTTCTTAACAAAAATAAATATTATTCCTTCTATTTTGATTTTTTTACTTACCCTGTGGGTAGTTCAGCGATTTAATTTTGGTTTAATTGGAAGTATAACGCCAAGTTTATTTAATCCGTGGGGATTACCGATTTCATAAAAAAAGATACCGTCTGAGAAAGTATCGGTTTTTGTTTACAGCAAATCCCCATAGTAAGTGGGTTGATTTCATGAGGAAGCGTTAGCACATCTATTTTTCTAACAAGAGGACTCGTTTTAACAATAAGGTCGGGAACGACACTTGCTCCGTATCCTAAACTCACTAATGTCATAATCCCTTCAAACCCAGACCCTTCAGGATAGATTAGAGGAGAAAGTCTTTCTTTTTCAAACCAATCGTTTACATTCTGTTTAGCAAGGCTTTTTTTAGGATAAATAAAGGGGAGCTTTTTGTTTTTAATATCTAATAAATTATGTCCTTTTGGAACAATTAAAGATAAAGGAATTGTTTTCATTATGGATGTTTGAATATCTGGTGGAATCACTTTTGGAAATGCCGAAAGACCAATATCAGCATCATAATTGAGTAACTTTTGAAATGTCTTATCCGATGGGCCTGTTTCCAACGAAATAATAAGGCCAGGATGTTTTTCTTTAATGGGAGTTAGTAGTTGAGAAAGAATAGAATGGCTAGACGTAACCGAACAATAAACTCGAACAATTCCTGTAAGCTGCGTTTCAGCTCCATTTAAATTACTTTGCAAGGACTCCCAGTCCTCAATTTGTCGGATACAGTAATCTCTGAATAGGTATCCGCTAGTCGTTAATGAAACGGACCGATTGTCTCGTTCAAAAAGAGGGGATCCTACTTCTTGTTCTAGTCGTTGAATGAGGCGCGTTAAAGTTGCCGGAGTTATAAACTGATTTCGGCTTGTTTTGCCAAAATGAAGTGTTTTGGCTAGGTCTAGAAATATTTTAAAATTTTGAATAGTCATCAAATAAGTCTCGTTTCGTGTTTTTGTATTTCATATTGTGAAATATTAAATTGATTTATATTCAATTTACTACAATATTCCAGGAATTTATAGTTGTTTCATGAATAACAAAAAAGAACAAAAATCAAAATCAAATAAAAAGAAAGGGAGCGTTCAAATTAAATGGAATGCGGAGGACTATGCCAAACAATCTTCTGCTCAGCAATCATGGGCAATTGAATTAATAAATAAAATAAAAATGGAAGGAAACGAGAGAATACTTGATGTCGGATGTGGCGATGGGAAAATAACAGCGGCTTTGGCGGAAAAATGTAAAAATGGACATGTAGTAGGCGTCGATTCTTCTGCTGAAATGGTTCATCGATCAATACAAGCATATAGAGATAACCATTCAAATTTAAGTTTCAAAACTATGAATGCATCGTCGTTAAATTTTGATGAAAAATTTGACATCATATTTTCTAACTCGGCACTTCACTGGGTAAAAGATCACGGGCCTGTTTTAGATGGTATGTATCAATCGTTAAAAGAAAAAGGACATATATATTTGAGGTTTGGAGGGCAGGGAACATTAGATACGTTTCAACCAATTATTGATTCATTAACAGCTAAGGAGGCGTGGGCTTCTTATTTCAAAGAGTATCAAGAAAAATGGCATTTTTATGATGATAAAACCTATATCGATTGGGTCGTAGACACAGGGTTTAAACCTATTTCTGTAAAATTAGTTCCTACTATAATGACCTATAAAGAACGAGCAGGCTTATCTGGTTGGATTCGAACGACGTGGCATCCTTATTTAGATTATCTTCCTGAACACAAGAAACATCGATTCATACAGTTAGTTGTTGATGACGTGGTAAACCAAGTTGGAGTAAATTCAAACGGGAACCTTATTATTCCCATGATGAGATTAGAAGTAATAGCAGTAAAAGGAGAAATAAAATGAGAAAATTTCATATTGCGATTGGCGTGACGGATATAGAAAAATCGATAGAAGACTACTCTATCCGATTAGGGGATAATCCATCTATTCATATCGAAGGAGAGTATGCCTTGTTTCGAACAGCTTCTATAAATATGTCTATTCGAAAAGTAGAGAACACGACTACGGGTGTTCGGCATATCGGGTGGGAAGATGATGGTGCGACTGGATTTTCTGAGGACAAAGATTGCAACGGACTTATTTGGGAGATATTTAATAAAAAAGCCCAGGAAGACGAGATATCGCGACTATGGAAAATCCCTTTAACTAAATAATAGAATTTAGCTAGTGGTAACTCATGTAGACGATCAATTTAGTCCGAGTCGCCCCGATCAGAAGCGTTCTGTTAAACCTCTTTCAAGCCAATTGGCGGCAAAGTGATAGGGTAGAATGAATGCTTAAAGTCTTCTAATCCGTAGACATCTTGAACGGATGTCGGGCTATCAGAGGTGTGCTTCGCCTTCCCCTTAACGGGTGTCTTCTTATCAGCTTCGGAGCTTATAGGCATTAGAATTGGTCGACGGCATTTATCGCGTATGGGTAATAGAGTGCGTGGCAGATGAAGAGGAGCACCTTCTGTTTTTGCACGATGTTCAGTTTTTATAGTTTCTAACTCGTGAATAAATTTACGGATAAGGGGTTGTTTCCCTTTTATTTCTAATAGTTGATCAAATATGATCCCTATATCTAAATGAAATGCAGAAAAGAACTCTGGTTTAAATATTTTCCTTAAAGTTTTAGAGTCAGTGGTTGCTTTTGAGAAGCAGAGGGTTCCATCCTCTTTTCTGTTAAATTCTAAATGACAAGCTTCCCCATTAGAGGTTTCAATCGTGTATGTACACTGTTGATCAGAAGAACTATGTTTTAAGCTCTCTAAGCTACATTTTGATTCCTTGTATTTATCACTATCAATAGGGGAGTGTCTAAACTTCAATGTCATATCCGTTGCGTCTAAGATAATTCCAGAAGTTCCTTTAAGCTCTAAGTTAGAAATAGGAGAAGCTGGTCCTGATGTGGCAGTCTGAGATTCAGCTGCTGTCGATTTTCCACCGGTTGATTGGGCGGTTTGCGGTTCAAGACTAGGGCGCTTATATCCTAAAATAGAATAAACATATTTTGAACCACCATCCTTGTTAATATAAACGGCGTCCACCAACTCAGCAGTATTTGTATATTTCTTGAGAAGGAATATGGACGTTATTACGGGGTTTGTTTCTATTTTGCCGTCCTTAGTGTTCTTTTGAGAATGAACACATTTTTCTATATAGAATGCACCAGTAGGCGTCTTTAACAGCGTTAGAGCTGTGTAATTAGCTGTATCTTGTGGTACACGTGGATTTTTAACGCGAACTTCTTCATCTAGATTAAGGCTGACAACTTGGACTGGTGCCATGACATCTATAAATATGCAAACATCGTCCGAGCATAATATCGCGTTTGCAGCATGAGTAGGGTGATTAAGTGTATTGCGACTCGTGACTATTTGTTCAAGTATAGTATGGGGTTTAATCGTTTGGTGGGATGCAAACAATGTTTCCACTGTATGAGAGAGACCACTACAGTTGCCTGCATTGAGATAAGGAAACTCGCTTCTATGTGCATCAGAAAATAAGTTACGTAGTGTTGTTAAAGGAGAGGCTGAAGAAGGTTCCGATAAGGCGTTTTTGGGGGTAATTATTCTCAGTAAAGAGAGGAATCCATTGTAGTCAAATTTAAAATCAGCAATTGCTGAATGGACGATATCTATTATATCAGACGACGTTGCACTAGATCTAAAAGTTGGTGAGGATGTGGCTAAGTTAGATGTGCGATTAATGACTAATTGAACGATATCCGCGGAGAAATGAGATAAATCCACACTCAATGAAGGGTTAGTTCCCAGGCGAAATTTTTCTGAAGGGTTACTATTTTCTTTATTTTCAGGAGGATAAGACATCCGTAAGCTAGACTTCTTCGAAAAAGAAGTCTTGAAAAAAGAAGAAGGGGGGTTGGAATGGATGGGTTTAGGAACCAGAGTCTTTGTTAAAACACCTGATAAAGATGGTACTAATTGTAGGCTGTCCATTATTAACTCCTGTATTTGCCAAATGGCTATTTTTTTTAACGATTATTTTCAGGTCTTTTTTACTTATCGGTAGAAAATTTTAATAATTTCAAAAAGTTTTGGTTTTTTTTAATTTAGTGAATGTTCAGTTCCAATTATGGTTCCATTGTCTATTTAATTAAGGTAAAATATATGTCGATGATAATGAGAAAATTATTGATTTATTTGAGTTTTTTAGGTTTAACTGGATCTGTTTTTGCCGTCCCTCAACAATCAACCTTTTATAGTGCGAATCTTCCTGTTGAGACACATTTAAGTCCGGCTCAAACTGGAAATGGGATTCCAGCTTTCAATATACTAATGGGAATTGGAAGTGTATTCATTAATTTTGAAAAAGGTGAATTTGAAATAAAAGAACTTATTCAGGCGTTTCCTGGAAAAGGGTTATTTGCGAAAGACCAATCATTTCAAAGTGTCTTTATTTCAGGGAAGATATTAAAAGCATCACGTCATCATTCAGATACATATACCTTTGAAGCAAAGGGGTTAAATGATTTGTATAAGGGGACTTTTGTTTTGAGTCCATTAGGTAAAGATGATTATATGTTCAAATCATTTAAAATGACAAAATTGATAAATGTTCCAAAGATAAAATCGAAGGTAGAAAATCAGCCTAAAATAAGCAACGTTATTCTCACTTATTCATTAATGAATAGTAATGAAGCGATTCGACTAAGACGAGAATTTAAACGGTTAGATTTTGGATTAAGTCGTCCTATTATGAATGGGGATATGAGTAAATACCCATCGGATCCAAATAGCTACCTAGACGACGAATA
>JABIQV010000090.1 GCA_018699495.1 bacterium
AGTCATAACAAATCATTATTTAAATCATTACTTCGAAGTTATATGGCGCTCAAAAATGGTATAGCAATAACACCTGTGGTTAAACGACGTAGAAAGAATTTGGAATTGGAAATCTAATAAGATTTTATATTTCGTCCGACAAATAATACCTAGCGGTTCCTTTGAGCTAAAAAAATGATATACTGATTTTTATTATTATTAAAAAGAGGGTTTTATATGAAAATTGATTTATTTCCAAGAAGAAAATGCAGTCTAATTTTATCCAAAATATTATTATTTTCTATGATAATAATTGTGTCGGCATGCTCATCCGTAAATAATCTATTAGAAAATATAAACGCGATAAGTTCAGAAGAAAACCAACCCAGCGAGTCCATTTCTAAAGATATTCCTTTGACCACCTTAATACCAAAATCGACTACAAATATTGTTGTTTCCCATAATTATTTTATTCTGTCTTATAATGAAACTTACGAGCAATCAGAATGGGTTTTTTACGAAATTACAAGTAAAAATATCAATGGAGCTATTCACCGAACGAACGACTTTAGAAAGGACCCTTTTGTAGAAACTGGTACAGCAGAAAATGCCGACTATTCCAATTCAGGATATGATCGTGGCCATCTTGTACCTGCGGCCGATATGGCATTTTCGGATGAAGCTATGTCAGAAAGTTTTTTCCATTCAAATATCTCCCCTCAAGACCCAGGGTTCAATCGAGGCATCTGGTCTAAACTAGAGACCAAAATCCGTGATTGGGCTTCCGATAAAGGCAAATTATATGTCGCCACAGGCGGAATTCTAAAGGATAATTTGACTCAAATCGGACCTAATTTAGTTAGTGTTCCCAATTCATTTTTTAAAGTAATTCTTTATATTGAAGGCGATGTTTATAAAACAATTGCCTTCATTCTACCCAATGAAAACTCGCCATCAAATTTAAGTAATTTTGTAACAACTGTTGATCAAGTCGAGCTAGAAACAGGATTAGACTTTTTCGAATCGGTAACCGCTAATATTGAGTCCGAAATGGAATCCTCGGTTGATTCGAATTTTTGGCTATTTGATGAAACTGCCACCGAAGAAAAGGAACAGACAGAAGACAATACACCTTCATCGGACCCAACAGAAGATAATACATCTTCATCGGATCCAGCAGAAGATAATACACCTTCATCGGACCCAACATCTTTAATTAGTATCTTCAATGTTGATTATAATCCTACAGGTTCAGATTTCGAAAGAGAAAACATTATATTAATTAATTCAGGAAGCAGTTCGGTAGATCTCACAAATTGGTACTTTGTCGATAATTCAAACAGCCACCATGAAATTGAAGGTGCCGTTGGACCCTCTCAAAAATTTGTCATCGCTAGAAATAAAGATGGCTATCAATCTTGGACAGGAAAAACCCCAAACTACGCGACAGAATTCGCGCTATCCAACACAAGTGACTTTATAAAATTATATTCTCCAACAAACAAACTTGTAGATGAAATATCTTGGGAAAATTGACTAAGTCATAGACTTTCCTAAAAACAAATCAGGGTAAATGTTACTTTACCCTGACCGTCTAGTTAACTTTCGCCAGGAAACATAATTGTTATAACGGGTTCTCCGTTATCACCAGGTCCCGCAACGATTTTTAAACCAACGGTGGACGGTCTCGTTATTCGAGTTCTATTTTTAACTCTATAAATTAAATAGGTGCCTTGATTTTTTCTAATTGCTAAAAACCCCATAAATAAAACATCCCAAAGTCTTCCTTTTTCGTCTTGTGTTCCATCGTTTTGACTCCATTCAACACAATCTGTCCAAACTGCGGATGTTAGGGCTACCGGCCACTTAAATCCTGCTTCTTTTGCTAATGACGTTGCATCTATTAGAACCCCATCTTGAATTGCATTTTCCCTCGTGTACTTATAAATATAATCGATTTCTTTAGTGTCTTTTTTCATTTTCAAACTCCTTAACTTTAATTTGAAGAAAAGAGAGGAATGAAAAGGTTCTGTGAAAAGGGCGCGCA
>JABIQV010000091.1 GCA_018699495.1 bacterium
ATATTACCATCGTTCTGAGCGCAATCCCTTTTCAAGACACCCTGGGTAAAAATCCGTTTCTCTTATCTGGGGTACGTTTACACTTAAGGCGCCATACCGTGTTTTAAGCGTCTTTTTTTTAAATCTATCGTCCTTCGCTTGTCGAGTCTCTGAGCACTCATCGGGCTTCACTTGAAACTGCATTTCACGCTCTGAAAGCAGCTCTTGCTTAAACAATACCGTCATCACTTGATGGACCGCTTCGCCGTCCTTTAGTGATTCCTTCGTTTCTGTTATGGCGTCTTTAGGCTTTTTCCAAAACCCCTTGTTTTACCGATTTACAGAAAGAATGAGACACGACAAAGATTTCAATAGCCGTTCGGGAAATACGCAGGCCATTTGGGTCGATAATCAGAAAATTATAGGATAGAGATATTGTCCTGAAGAGTTGAATGGTTATATTATTAAACGGATAATTACCTTATCCAGTTAAAATTATAAATTAAAAAGATACCTATGACCTATCAACTATCAATTTTAAAAGACGAAATTAGTGCCCTGCCCCAATATATCTTTAATGGGCAAGTTATACTCATTGAGTCAAAAAAAGATGCACTTAGTGCCATTAACGACCTAAAAAACGAACCTATTCTGGGCTTTGACACGGAAACTAGGCCATCTTTTAGGAAGGGAGAAAGCCACCCTGTTTCACTATTGCAGTTTGCAACAGATAAGAAGGCTTACCTTTTTAGACTAAATAAAATTCCATTTATAGTCGAACTCGCTAGTATTTTGGCCAATCCAAATATTGTAAAAGCGGGTGTCGCTGTTAGAGACGATATCAAAGAATTACAAAAACTATATCCATTTACCGAAACCAATTTTATTGACTTAGCTGACCTTGCCAAAGAAAAAAAAATAACATGCTTTGGGTTAAGGCCACTTACAGCAATCTTTCTAAAGAAACGCTTATCAAAAACTGCAAAAACGTCTAACTGGTCGAACTCGATACTTACTCCATCCCAAATTTCTTATGCAGCCTGTGATGCCGCTGTCGCGTTTAGAATCTATCAGGAACTTCATAAATAATTTAAAACTACAAAGCGACACGGTCTAATTACAATTATCCATTTTTTACTCGATATCTCGTCGTTGGTTTTTTTTATTGGCCTGGTGTTTTTTATCTTCTAACATTCGCTGTTTTGACCGCATGCTTCGTTTTCGATTTGTTCGACGTTCCTTTTCGGAAACGTGTCGTTTCTCAACCTTTTTGGCGGTAGCTAAACCCTCGATTTTTTGAGCCAAGATAAAATAAGCCCAATATCTATTTAGACCTTGTTGCCGGGTTCGACTGCATTTGATGATAATTCCGCTTGGTGCATGAATAAGTTGCACGCAGGTGGCCACTTTGTTTACGTTTTGACCGCCCTTTCCTCCTGAATGAATAAAGCTCTCTTTAATGTCTTTATCAAGAATATTTAATGACTTAAGTTTTTCTGTAAGCGCATTATCATTAATTGTGTTTGTTTTAAAGGCTTTCATTTTTTAATTATAGCCATATTGTGCGGGAAATATACATATGTCCCCCATTTTTGATAAAAACAAAGATTGGCAGGGCCTCTTCAGGGATGTACGCACTATTTTTCGAGACTAATAGGTTTAGAATTATATACCTGAATTACTATATTTATGAGAAGACTCAAAAAATTCCTATTAACCTATCTAAAGCAGTTTCCCACTCATCTGAATCTCCAAACGATCCGGCCTCTAGATTGGAGTCTTAAGGTGCTAAACACACGTATATCGATGGTGGAAATACGATTCAGAGGTTTCTTGCAGCAGGTCTCGTAGAGACTCTGTCATTCTATTCGTTATGATTAAATCGCTGTAAATGCCACACTTTTTCTTTTACCTTCGCTAAGGGGTTAAATGGGCCTTCGACGTTGGTTGTCTCCAAAAGAAAAGGGGTGTAAGTATGTTTGTAATGCGTTTCAATTTCTTTCTGACTGATAGAAAATGGAGGGCCTTCCATTTGTGTCATATCATATTGAAAAGTAATCAGTAATTGTGGTGCACTTTTTGTAATATGAATGATATGTTTTGCATATTGCAATCGACTATTCTGAAGAAGAGCAACCAATCCCCCACGATCAAATACCGTGTAAACAGGTCCAATCAATTTTTTCGTAAGGTTAAAAATGTCTCCTACAAATATGTCTAAATCTTTAGCGCTGTAAAGTTTGAACTCATCAAGAATACTTATCTTAGGTGTTATACCGAGCTCTAGGAATAATTGTTCAATAGCTATCTCACTCAATTCAACACCCACCACTTTGTGGCCATTGGAAAGAAGCCAGCCAATATCTAGTGTCTTTCCACAGAGAGGTATAAAGATGCGACTATTTTTAGGTAGAGCTAGCGCTTTGTAATACTTAGTTAGAAACGTATTTACCGTCTTCATATGAAAACCAATTTCTTCTTTTTCCCACAAGTCATTCCAAAATTGATGTTCCATTTACTCTCCTTTTTGTATATCCAAAGACGGGTGTAATTCTATCACGACTAGGTATGGGAATATATCTGGCAGGTTAGATACGCTTTTTTCAATGCGTTTAAACAATGAGTTGGGGTCTGAAGAATTTACCGATAGAAAGTTACTTATTAAAATCTATCCTTGAGTACTGAGTCACCCAAAGCCATCGGTATCAGATATTGCTCCGACACCTTTTTTTGACTAGGTGATATATTTGGGCGCATCGATAATAGTTGTCCAATCAAAAGCACGGACAGCTTTTAACGATTCTTTCCAAAAAAGAGTCTTTTCTCTACCTGGCCCCCCGGTATAAAAGGCTTTGAAAAAATCTGAACTGGGTTTTTTCGATTTTTTTATGACAATGATGGCAGTAATAAGCGGCAGATCGTTTTCTTGGATCCACTCAATCAGATACTCTAATCCCGGAACGTTGCGAGGATCCATAGGACTCAAATCACCATAGCTCGGCATATAGGTATCGAGATCCGGAAGCCAATGGTAGACCAATCGTCGTAATAAAGTTTGTGATTGTCGAGGGAGAGAATCTATTAGACGTGTCATGGGGACCAGTTTATTCTACTAGCGCCAATGGTTCAATAGGGCGTTACTTGAAAAACCATGGTTTGTTTTGTAGGTTTATACTTAGACTTATCGGTAGTTTATATTCGATTTCTGTCTTTTATGTTATTGGGGAATAGTGGTGTGGGGTTAGTTATTGCTTAAAGAGCGTATACGTTTATGGATCATATGACGTGAACAGAATTTTTAAAAGGAGCACTGAACTATGTGTATCTCTAAGTTAATGTTAATCAAAAAAATAAACAGGAGTGAAAGATGAAATATTTACTTATTGGAATAGTGGTTTTATTGTTGTCTTGGCTAGGTGTCACCTATTGGTTTTCTGGGAATATTGAATCCCCAAACTATGCTGTTTTATTGAAAAAAAAACATTTTGAATTAAGGCGTTATGATTCCTTCATTGTGGCAGAAGTGAGTGTTGAAGGGGATTATAAATCTAGTATTAACCAAGGATTTAGGATATTGGCAGGCTATATATTTGGCGGTAACTTAGCTAACCAAAGTATAAAAATGACGGCGCCAGTGACCGAGACATCTAGTGAAAAAATCAAAATGACAGCCCCAGTTACAGAAACGACAGATGGGAAATCCCATTTAATTAATTTCACAATGCCTAGAAAATACACACTTGAAACCTTACCTGTCCCTCAAGATAAATCGATAAATTTCAGACTGCTACCCACTAGAAACATAGCGGCAACATCATTTACTTGGTACGCGTCACCTAAACGTGTAAAGGCTAAAAAAGAATCATTATCAAAACGAGTCAAAGAAGCGGGTTTCAAGATAAAAGGAGAACCAACCTATGCTGGCTTTACAGCACCCTTTTCTTTTCCTCTTTTAATGAAGCATGAGATATGGATAGAGGTTGAGGATTAGAAATAACTCATTAAAGCAATTTTACTAAAAGAAAGGGCTCAAAAAGTCCTGAAATACATGGAAGGTGGGTAGCGGTGCAAAAACTGTGACGATAGAATAATATCTCCAAATATTTATAAGTAAGGGAGATCGTTATATGAGTCTTAGACGCAACCCTCATCCACTACTATTTAAATAGTGACACTTTGAACCGGATATAATCTTAATTTGTGTCAGATGATATTTAAGTTACCGACTAAGCTATAGAAATCTAGTCGAAATCATGGCTGAACGTGGCCTCAAGATTGCTAATAGGCTAAATCTGGCCAACCTATAAGTCTAAAAGAACATAGAAGTTACTAAAATTTCTACTATCGAACTCCAAAATGAAGGAAAACGAGGTTGATTTTGTGCTTAAAATGCCATTTAGTTTAATTGTGGAAACAAAAGAAAGTAAAAACTGGCTGGCTTCACTACGTGTGTTACGAACTGAAAGGGTAAGTGAGATTCGGTGTTTTCAAGAGATGTTTGCACAGTCTGATGTGAATGAGTTAATGTTGAAGGTTGCTTGAACTATTTACAGTTAAGGCCTATTCTTGCATAATGTTGCTTACTGATATGATAAGCATGAATTTCTTTAGAATATCTAGGTTAATTCTCAGAATTTATTCTCTGGTATTTACTATTCTTTGGGCAAACATGATTGTTCACATTTTTTTGCCCGAGACAGGAATCACCTTATATTCAATTAGCATAGGCACTGTTATAGGTATTGTGGCTAATATTGCTTTTTTTCTTGTAACATTCCAATTTAAGCCCCCCATACAATTATTGCTGGGCATTATTTTAGTTCCCTCTATTGTGTTTAATGCGGGGTTAATACACATGCAATTTACGAACGTGGCTTTATCTATCCTATGGGGCGTTGTATTAGGCGGGTTAACATTTGGACAATTTTTTAATAAAGGAGAAATTATTTATGAGAAATCCAGTTGAGGTATTTGTAGATAAGTATAGGCAAGAAGCTTATGTGTATTTCGATAAAAATATATGTGAGTTACCCAGAAAAGAGTCTGGTGAGTTTAACGAGTCCGGAGGTGGTATGCAAAATAATGACGCTGATGCATTTAGACATGCTTATGTTAGCGGAGTTATGACTCAAATATTTTCTGAACCTATTTCGGAAAAAATGGGACTGGTCGTTGAATGGCGAGGAAAAAATCCCGAAAACCAAAAAAATATGGATTTATGGAATAATTCCGTAGGCAGAAAATATGGAAAGCAAGCGAATACTAAAGAAGAACTAGCTGATTTTTTGAAGCAAGCATTAGAAAATGGAGAGCTTATACTATCTCTCGATGACCTCAGAAAGTATGAGGGAAAAACTAGTCTTCAAATTGATGATGAAAAACCTGTTGTTGTCCTTAAGGAAAATGAAACAGGTAGAAATGAAGTGTTTTTAAACTTATTGAAAGGCGAAGTAATGGATCGCGAAGCATTTGTCAGTTCCATTGAGGGTGGTGAATATTCTGGCTATAACATTGCTTCTATAAATAATATTGCAACACCTATTTCCAAGCCAGATCAAGTATCTTCAAATAATCTAGGGTAGTTATGACAAACGAAAAAGGATTCATCACTATCAAAGAAGCATCTACCATCTTAGGTGTAAGTAAAGATACTTTGAGGCGATGGGATATTGCCGGAAAACTCAAAACAATTCGACATCCAATGAATAATTACCGCATTTACAATCCTGATGATATTTCTAAACTGAAACAGGATATTTTAAGGGGAAAATCAGAATGACTCTACAGGCTAAAAACACCTTATTCTAAAATATAAAACAGTTACTCCACGATGCGAGAGTCCAAGTCATACCCGCTGGATTCAAGCACGATTGATTTATGGTTGTCTCTTTTTGATTGGGCTAATAATATCATTACAACAGCTAAAGAAGCTGACGTTACAATTCATACCGGACAGCATCGTTACCTTTGACAGAGCCTATGTTGATTTTAACTTGTTTCAATCGTATCAAGATGCTCGGTGTTTCTTTGTCACACGTACTAAATCGAATCTTCGATTCGACTTACTCGGACAGCTCCCCATTCCGAAAAAAAAAGGTCTTCAATTTGACCATGTTGTGCAAATTAAAAATCCAATCCAAGGAAAAAAATACCATGGGAAGTTACGACTTATTGGTTATTTTGACCAATAATTTTGTATTGGCTGCAAGTACCATTTCTCAAATTTGGTTTATTATGATTTACACCCTTTTACTCGCTTATTTAAAAGACCAATCCACATTTTATGGGTCTATTCTTTGTTTATCTAGAAAAATTCTCGAATCTTTGTTTTTTACAAACCATCTCATTGATATTTTGGGATTGTCTCCAAAAAACAACCTGATTTATCCTACTTTTCTCAGATTTCTTTTTGTTGAATTTCTACCGGACACTAGTGTTTACTTTTAGACTTAAGCCTCTCAAAAGCAGACGACAGCTTCAACGAAACTCTAAGCATCATCTTCGAACTAGCTTCCAAAACTCACGAATTGTTCAAAAGTTCGGGAATCGAAGAAAAGCGTCGAATTATCATAATTCTATTTCCGAACTTGAAAATGGACGGTAAAAAGCTATTATTTGAACTCAGAAAACAATTTGATATGTTTGTAAATTGTAAAGAACATCCTATTTGGCTGGGGTTCGTGGAGGATTATAGAACTTTTTTTCTTTATAATCCTATGGTTGAGTCGGTGGAGTTTCGGGTTGGGGAGTTATTGAAGGTGGCTTGATTTTTTCTTTGAAGGCATTGCTTCGTATCTTCACAAGTTTCAAGTTATGCAGTATCCCAAAATTAACTTCTTAGATATAATTTATCACAACATGGAAACAAGGATAGCAATTTTTAAAGGCAAAGAAATTCGAAAAACCATTCATAACAATGAATGGTGGTTTGTCATTACTGATGTTGTTTCAGTTCTTACAGATTCAGTTGATCCAAAAGGGTACATTAAGGACATGCGTCGGCGAGATGATGAACTTTCCAAAGGGTGGGGGCAAATTGCCACCCCCCTTTCAGTTGAAACAACAGGTGGTAAGCAAAAACTAAATTGTGCTAACACAGAAGGCATGTTCAGAATTATCCAATCTATTCCTTCGAAAAAAGCAGATCCCTTCAAGAAGTGGCTGGCCAAAGTGGGATATGAACGTATCCAAGAAATTGAAGATCCTGAACTAGCAATTAAAAGAACACGAGCTTTATACCGCATTAAAGGATATTCTGAAGAATGGATTGAGCGTCGTGTTCAAGGCATTAAAATTAGAGAAGAACTAACAGATGAATGGAACAAAAGAGGTGTTAAAGAAGATCTGGAATACGCCATTTTAACAGCTCAAATTCATGAGGCTGCTCTCGGGCTTAAGCCAAGTGAACATAAGACACTTAAAGCTGTTGGCAAAAATGATAACCTTCGGGACCACATGACAACGTTAGAACACTTGTTTTCACAACTTGGTGAAGAATCTACAAAAGAGATTGCAAAAACCAAAGATGCTCAAGGATTTATTGAAAATTCAAAGGTAGCTCAGGATGGTGGTAAGATCGCCGGAAATGCCCGAGAAAATCTTGAGAAGCAAACAGGTCGAATTGTTGCTTCAAAGTCTAATTACAAGCACTTACCCGGTGGTTCATCATCAAAAGAAATCGAAAAAGGCAAGAAAAAATAAGGCTATCCTAAATTATTTTCGGGTGATTTATCAGGTTTTGACATCGGAATAGCCAAATCTTCAATCATTGCAACTCTATAACCTGGGTATTGCCCACTACCAATTTGGGCTACAAAACTTTCTCGGCTCATAACATCTCGTTTAATAAGATCTAAAAATACTTCATTACGACCCGTTTCATTTTCTTTGATAACAATGACAGGTTTTTCCGAGTCTATGTATTGATCGTCATCTTGTCCATATTTTCTAGAGTCTTTGCTTTGATCAATAGTAATAATCAACTCACTGTCTTTTAGAGCTTGTTTTAGCAATTCTGCCAGTTTTTCTCTAGACTTTGTTTGTTCGCCATATTTACGACCAACTGCATTATTCCAAAGATCCATATTCTTTTCTTCTTCAGGTTGATCACGTCTAATATCACCATCAAGTTCTTGTAGCTGTCCTAATATATTGGCTCTGAAATTACCATATTTCTGAGTCATCACGCCACTAACATATGCATGTCGAAAAGCATCTACATCATTATTATGAGCCTTAATCCGGCCTTTATCATCTCGTTCAAAAGAATGAATATTTTCCTGGAAGTATTCATAAGCTTCTTGAGTAGCCTCTTTTTTTAAGGCAATCATTTCATTTTTAAAACTTTGAATTGTGTCTGTCATTTTGAACCTCTTATTATGGTGAATTCGAATTTTTCACTCATTTTGATTATATCATCTGGGTAATAACGTTTGCTATCAGGTGGATTCTTACGAAAGAAGCTCAAATATCTATATTTACCAAATAACTTAGAAAGCTTGCCTTGAATAACAGTAACAATTTGATCTCCGTTTATAAAAACCAATGCCCAAGCTCCGTCATTTTGTAAATCTAAGTTGTACTTGCTTAGGGAATGAATTTCTTCACCAATCTGAATTTTTGGATCAATTCCGCTATATGAACCTAACCAAATGGCTTCTTCCCATTTAAATTGTGTTGATTCTTCAATAGGTACTTCAAATTGACTTTGTTTATGCTTTACCTGAAGTATTTTGAAAAAATAAGATTCTTCAGGAGTTAGCCTTGGGCAAAAATATATTGAAAAAAATAATATACAAATAGTAAAACCGGGTATAAGTATCCATTTTAAAAATTTAGTCACTGTCTTGCCTCGCTATTGTTAGATATCTATGCATTTGACGCCGATGGTTTATTATCTTTTCTACAGTCTATTAGTACTATGTTTTTATCTGACAGCATATTTAACTCTACCATAACATTTGTCACTTTTTCGTGCTCTTCTTTTGTGAAATAGAAAGTTAGAATTTAGGATAAATGCTATATAGTCTTTTCTTGGTTTTAACTCTATTTCAGATAAGTTTAGGATCAAGTCCTTTAGTTTTTCGTAAAGCTCCACAATGTAAGGCTCAGCACTGCGTAGATGGTCTTCTTCGGTATATACAATGACTTCCTTGGAAACGCTGCTTAACGCATTATCCTTACTTGAAAACGTTTTAATGCTTTCATTCGTCTTGGCTGGTTTGATGTGCTCATAGGAAACTAAATTATTTTCAAAACCCTTAATTTCCCAAAGATCTATAGGTAAGTCCTTAAACTGAATGGCTGCTTTTTGGTAGGTGGTAAATTGAGGGGCTACAAACAGTATGCGAGATTGTGACCAATCAACATCACTTCGCTTAAGATTTTGGTTTGTCAGTCCATTATATTCCAGAATGAATTCTGCTTTGTTATCTAGCATTAAGGCTAAATAAGAATAGCCTTGGTCAATTACGCTGAAATTTTCACCGCGCTTATACTCGATGATTACAAAGGTTTTGTTTTCTCTATCATAGGCTAGAGTGTCAATTCTGAAGTTATTTAGACTAAATTCGGACTTTACAAATTCTAGCCCAAAGATAAGGTCAAGGTTTTCCTCTGTTAATGTTTGTATCTCCTGTTCAAGTTTGAAAGGGTCGAAAAGAATGGGTTTGAGTTTGTCTTTGAGGTTATATAACGGCATGTGCGACTTCCTCTCTTATATCAATTTTCCCGGTTACGGCTGCCGAGATTAGTGCTGTACGGCGCTCTCTAGAAAGTTTAATCGAGCAGTTCGATTTTTTTATAAGTTTCTCGATCAAAGATACCTTTTTATTAATTTCAGCATATATTATTTCTTGTTCCTCAATAGGGGGAATAGCAGACTTGTAGTTTAAGATATCTTCAAGACTCAAGCTTGATTGGTTAGCTGTACCGTGCGCATATAAATCCAGGTTTTCTCTGTAGGCAGTTGAAGATAGCAAATGGATTAAAAAATTATTGGATACTCGTTTTGTTGGTTTCAATATTACGGTGTTTTGATTCAACAAAGTATTATTTAGTTCTTCAGGAACCATTCCAATTTGTCCGACAGCAGAGTTAATAACATCGGGGTTACTTCCAACTGTGCTAATAATTATGTCTCCTGTGGTTAACCGAACCTTATGATGAGTGCCTAGAAATTCTTTTGGTAAAAACACAGCACTCTTTAAAATTGTTTTTTGCTTAATGTCAGTCGCACGTACAACTCGTACACCCTCATCTCTAAAATCAGTAGATTTAAAAGCAAATCCTTTTGTTGTCCTAATAAAATATCTTAAAGGCATAATATCCCAATGCACTGGCACGCTCCCCAACCACTCAACCCCACTATCTTTCATTAGAGTCTTAGGATTCAATCCTTTTGTTACAGCATGCGAAATCACCGCCTTCCGTTTTTCTTCGAGTAAGGTGATAAGCTGCTCTTTCTTTTTGATAAGTGTGTCAATTTTTTCTAGTTCCTTATCTAGGAAGTGGACGATTTGGATTTGATCTTTGAGCATAGGAGCGCTTAACTTATAATTTT
The DNA here is from genome assembly GCA_018699495.1 of bacterium. Lineage (GTDB taxonomy): Bacteria > Margulisbacteria > Marinamargulisbacteria > JABIPA01 > JABIPA01 > JABIPA01. Next base: position 10,541 of record JABIQV010000091.1, read on the forward strand.
TTATGTAATCTTCTGGAACTCTTTTTTGTCCGGCGGAACCCTTCATTTCGGATTCCCCAAAGATTCTAAAGTGGTGGGAATGATTTAGATAGAAGATAAATTTTGGTGATACATCTGAGTTTGCTCTTAGTACATGGAACTCTGTAGTACCAAATCCAATATTATTTAATAGCCCCTCACATATCGCCCCTTTACCGTTTTCAAAACAAGGGGTGATTTTTGCAAGTAAAACGTCTTTATAACGTCTTCTACTAATTTTGTTTCAGATAAATCAATTTTTCCATCCTGTGAAACTTCGAAATCGAAGGGTTCCCACCCCTGAAAAATCAAGTTATTACTTTAAAAAATGGGGGTAAAAATGATGTGAGTCTTGTTTGGCTGGGGACTATGGACGATTTTCGAACCAATTTAATTACAACCCATTCTTCAATTTTTGTTCAAATGGAAGCATATTTGAAGGCTGCTTAAGCAAATATTTCAATTATTTCTATTATTCAAATTCCTTTCCTAGAAATGTTTTTTTAATTAAAAGCCACTGGTAGTAAATATAAACCGCCAACATACTAAAGTTAAATATAATTAAAAGAACCTTAGATATGCTATTTCCATCGAGTAGGTTAGAAAATAGTACCGAAAGTACATTGAGAAGAAACAAGGTTACAAAACATTTTGATACAGTAATAAATATTTTTTTGATTTCCTTTTTTATTTCTCTGACATCCTCCCTGTACTTAGCTAGATAACCAAGGAAATCGGATATTTTTTCATCTTTTGACTTCGAGAAACCAGTTTCAGGAAGTGGAATTTTAGACTCCAAGGATATGTCTTCGAAATGGCTATTTATGGTATTTTCTGGAACATTAATGCTAGCACTACGTACCCGACTTTCTGTTTTTTGAGCTTCAACATCCTCATTGCTTAGCAGAGTTAGTTTATGAAGTAAAAATGCTGAACTGATTGCATAAACAGCGGATACGACCTGTGGAATTGTGCTAAAGGTGTATTGAATGGCAGTGGAATCAATAGCGTTAAAGATAAAGTTTAAATTAAAGAAACACATTGGATAATGTTATCACTAGGTTGGGAGTTTAGGAATGTTTGTCGGGAAAAACGGATGCTTTTCGTACATCCTATTTTGTTCAAATGAAAGCATATTTGAAGGCTGCTTAATTCACTGAGACGAACTCCCCCTTATTACACCATGACGCTATTACGTCACTGAAAAATAACCTAATATATTTTTTTCTTAAAGATATTTTTTAATATGTGTTATTTTGTAACTTTACTCAAAAAACAAAGTTAATATTAAGTCACAAAAAGGTTACAAATAGTTACCATATATCAGATGTTCCAGAACGAAGATATTTTATTTTGTTTAGATTATATTCAAAGTCATTACGTTCTTTCAGAATCTTTTTGTGATCAAGCTTAAGCGCTTCAAGTTCTTGAAATATTTCTGAATTAAGAACCGTTTTGCGTTGATTCATAAGGCAACAAAGTCGATTGTAATTTGTGATGGACTGATCTAATAGCTTCATTGTTCTATTTATTTCAGAAGCTTTTATATTTTTCGTATTTAAAATTCGAAAATATTCGATGAGTTTAATTTCTTGAATGACTAAAAAATAGAGAATCCCTTCAAATTGAGGATGTAGTTTCTTGGGTACCTCTTTAAGAAGGCTTCGATGTCTTTTTTCAAAGTAATTTTGCTGACATTCATTATAATGAGGGTCTTTCAAGATACTAGTTAACTTTATAGTTATACCGGGAAAATTCTTTGTTTTATACTTAACTTTTTTCTTTTTCAGTAAGTTTTGTGCTGCTCTTGCTATTCCTTCCGGGGTCTTTGGCCCTCGTTTTGGAAAAGGGTGGCTTTCTTGATAACTTTTGACATATTGATCTAATTCATTCTTCGAAATCTGTTTTTCCATACTTAATTTCACCTCCTTGGGACACGATGCGTTGTTCTAATTTAATCAAATTAAATATTATTATGAGGCACCTTTAAATTTATGTCATTTTAGAATTTACCGATACTTTTTCTGAATAAAGTTAGAAATATAGTGCTAATCGACTTTGAATTATTTTGAATGAAGCTTGTTATTGATTTGATGTGTAACCAATTGATTTATTCTCCTATTTAAAACAAAAAGAGGTTAACTATGCCAAAATCATGTCAGCGCACTTGCTCAGACTGTAATTGGGTGTGTGGTTGCTGTGAATAGATCAACGAAGAGGTAGAAGCCTCTGTTTTGTAGATGTGTTTTAGCTTTTATGCTGGATTTATCAAACGAAGACCACGACTGTGGTTAATTAATATTTAATTTTCGTGTTGATATGTAATGAGTCACAGTACCTCTACTAACATCTAATATTCGAGCAATAGAGGCAACAGGAACCTTCTTGACCAATAACTCCGTAATCGTTTTCTCATGTTCCGTGAGTTTCGTTTTAATGGATAAACGACCTTTAGGCCGTCCTAGTATTTTACCTTCAGCCTTGCACCTTTCAAGCGCTTC
>JABIQV010000092.1 GCA_018699495.1 bacterium
GTTACAATTAACTACAAACGTAAGATTGTCCAAATTTTCGCGGGAGGCAAGATTAATTCCTGCAAGTGTTTCTGGCTCGTCAATTTCACCGTCACCAACATAACACCATACATTGCTTTCTTTCCCTTTTAAGAAACTTCTATTCGCAAGGTATCGGTTAAACCGAGCTTGGTATATTGCCAACAACGGACCAAGTCCCATTGATACTGTTGGGAACTGCCAAAAGTCAGGCATTAGATAGGGATGAGGATAAGAGGATAAACCTCCGCCAGGGGCCAATTCTCGTCTAAAATTATTTAATTTTTCTACAGAAAGACGACCTTCCAGAAAGGCTCTCGCATAAGGGCCAGGAGATGCATGACCTTGAAAAAAGATTTGGTCTCCAGAAAAATCCGCTGTAGAGGCTCTAAAAAAGTGATTCATTCCTACTTCTAACAATGTCGCAGCCGACGCATAGGTTGAAATATGACCCCCAAGGCCATCATTATTACGGTTTGCTTTAACAACCATTGCCATTGCATTCCAGCGAATGTAACTACGAATCCGTTGTTCTATGAGTCGGTCTCCAGGATAAGTTGGCTCGTCACTTACTGCTATTGTGTTTAGATAAGGTGTGTTTCGCGAAGCATTAAAAGGAATACCATGTTCTAGGCAATAAGTATTAATTTCTTCGAGCAGTTTACCTGCTTCTTTTTTTCCTTTATATCGTTCGAGATATTTTATCGAATCGATACATTTTTCAATTTCTGTCGATATTAGATTCTCGTTTGAGGTTTCTAAATTTTCTCTATTAAGTTCAGTCTTTTGATTTTCCATCGTTTTAGGTTACAAATCTCCTTTTTTGAATTCTGTATTCAACCCGTGTATTATATCAATTTTTCAAGGAGTTGAATATGCACGTTTTAGATTTATCGTATGAAAGCCCATCCTATAATTTGGCAATCGACGAGGTTTTATTAGATAACCTCGAAAAAGGGGCTATTCCTGAGGTTTTGAGATTTTGGGAATCGCCACGGCCATTTATCGTTCTTGGGCACGGAGGGAAACTCTCGAGAGAGGTGTATTTGGAAGAAACATATCGTCTGGATATCCCCGTTTTGAGACGAGTGAGTGGTGGTGGAACAGTCATGCAAGGAAGAGGATGTTTGAATTATTCGGTTATTAAAAAAAATACGGACGATTTATACGCTACGATTTCATCGACGACCTGTAATGTGATGAAAAAGTGTAGAGAAGCTTTAAATGCAGAATTAAGAGATGTCAGCATTAAAGGTGTGAGTGACCTAGTTTTTAACGGAAGAAAGGTTTCAGGAAATGCTCAGAAAAGGAAAAAAGGCAGTTTTTTGTTTCATGGAACGTTACTCTACAATTTTGACATTTCAAATTTGGAAAATGTATTAACTTTACCAGATAGACAACCTGACTATAGGTGCAATAAGTCTCATCACGATTTTATTCAAAACATGCCTATTTCAAAGAGTCTTTTGATGACGTCGATGAAAAAAGAGTGGGACGCACATACGTTATTCGAAATGTCTGAGTTTTTAACAAATGAAACTAAAAAATTGGCCGTTTCAAAATATGAGTCAGACGCGTGGATCTATAAATTTAGGTAGATTCTAATTATTCTAGATAGACGCAATAATCTATCATCTAAGACGACGACAAGATGTTTTGTTCAATTTAAAAATAGCCATGAACTCGTAGATAGGTTATCGAGTGGTTATTTAAGAGACTATGTTAGTTAAAGTTTGTTAATTTATTAAGAATAGTTGATTTTGTCAGAAGTTGAGGAAGAAGAATCGTTTCGTTTGTTTGTCCGTTATACAAAATATACAAAGGGACACCATTTCTCCCGTATTTATTTAATAAAGCCGTTGTTTCCGGATTTTTAAGCGTCCAATCAGCCTTTATTAATTTAACATGCTTTTCTTTAAATTTGGATAATACTTCCTCAGATTCAATATGTTTTTCATTCACTTTACACGTAACGCACCAATCAGCCGTCGCATCGATAAAATATGACTGACGATTTTCATTATAGGTTTGTTGAATTGTGGATGAAAAGTCCTCCCATATTACATTGTTTTTAGGTTCTAAATTTTGAAAAATAAGACCAATGGAAAGTAAAAATAAAAGGATTGCCATAACAAATTGCCATCTTTTTTGAGATTTCTGAAAGGATCCAAAGATCCATCCAGACATAGCTAAAAGAATGAGAGCCAAAGAAACGGTTGTCCAAATTGAAGAGTAGGTTTGAGAAGTAAGAACAAACAAAAGCCAAACACAGGTTGCCATCATAGGGAATCCAAAAAATTGTTTTAGTTGTTCCATCCAAGCTCCCGGTCTAGGCAAACGTTTATAAAAAGAGGGGAAAAAAGGAAGTAAAATAAATGGAAATGCCAAACCTAGACCTAAGAATGTAAATATTAAAAATGTAACGAGAGGGTGGGTAGTTAACGTTGCGCCAAGGGCTGTTCCCATAAAGGGTGCGGTGCATGGAGTAGCGACCACAGTTGTTAAGCATCCGCTAAGAAAAGACGACGCTTTTGAGGATGTTTGGTTTGTTTGAACAGATGTAAGATTCAATCCAATTTCAAACAATCCAAAAAAGTTTAGACCCATCAAAAAGAAGATAATGAGAAGACTAATGATGGTAATAGGGGATTGCAAATGAAACCCCCATCCAACGGCATAACTTAAGGATTGTAACGTAATCATTATAATTGAAAATATCCAAAAAACCGAAAGTATCCCTAAAACAAAATAGAAGCTTTGAGTTCGAGTCTCCTTGGACGTTTGACTGTGTTTTAAGAGACTAAATAATTTGATAGATAAAACCGGGAAAACACATGGCATTAGATTAAGAATCAGACCGCCTATAAACGCAAAAATAAATAATGAAAGGATTGTAAATATGGAGAAATGTGTCGAATTTATTGGAAGATATGGCGTTATTTCGGGTTGATTAAATAGTTCATTTGATTGATAGGTCGCATTGACTATTTGGCTTTCAGGAATGCAAGAGTCCTTACATGCTAACCACGAGATAGTGGCTTTTAATTTTAGCGTCTTTAAGTCAATTTTGTCTGTTGATTTGAATATAAAGAAGATATCAACTGTTCTTTCGTAACCTTTTCCAGAAACAGATCCAACGGAAAAAGGAATAGGTTCCGGCCAATTTTCGCTGACCACAGTTAATGTTTCTTTTTGATCGGGGGAAAATTGCCATTGAACGGTTGTTGGAATCCCCATTTTTTCTATTATATTTGAGTATATATGCCACCCCTCTGGGAGGATGATCGTGACTTTTGCGTTAAATA
>JABIQV010000093.1 GCA_018699495.1 bacterium
AATTTAACGAGTTGTACTCGAATCACAAATGTAGGGTTAGCTCATTTATCACAGGCCACGTCTATTGATTTATGGGGTTGTTCTCAAATCACAGATGAAGGGTTAAAACATTTAACACAGGTCACGTCTATTGATTTAACGAATACAAACATCACAGATGCAGGGTTAGCTCATTTTAAAACCTTGAATCCAACGTGTAAAATAATATCCTAATATAGGTATTTACCAAAATTTAAAAATGAAAATATGACATTCCCTTCTACCCGGAAGTTAAAAATATATAAAAAATAATAATAGTCATTGTGGTTATGTGGTTAACTCGAAAAGTTATCCAAAGGCTGTGAAATCGTGTGGAAAACCTGTTTTCCATAGCTTTCCATGGGCTGTCATTTCCATGATGTTTTCTAATTCTCTTGACATAGGCACCTTTCGACAATTTCTCCCACAAAGGAACTATCAAAAAAGAAGGAGTTAGTCGTATGTGTCTAGCTTTAGAAGCCTCGTCCTTTAGGGCGTTGGTAGTTCACAAGATAGTGAACATATCAACAAAAATCCTAATAATAAGCCAGCGGTTCATCCCCTATAATATGGCTTCTAAATTAAGATCATAACCTGTACTTCTCCCACGGCCCTCAAGCATAAGAATAGCTCCCATATTAAAAAGAGCCGTTAAATCACGAGTCGCTGTTGCTTTTGAACAGCCCGATATTTTACTATATTTTTGAGCACTTATGCCTCCGATGAACCCATTTAGACCGTCTCTAATCATTCGATTTAATACTTTATTTTGTCTTTCATTCAATAAAGGATTAAATTTATCCCAGAAGCGAGCTTTTGTAAGAACAAATTTAATTTGATCTTTTGATTGAAGTTGTGACTCAAGTACTAATTCTGTAAACCAAATCAACCACTCTGTAATGTCTAAATCACCATGACTCGCCTTGTTCAATGCGTCATAATACTCATTTCTTTTTCCTTGAATCGTTGAAGACAAACTTAAAAGAACCGGGTGCCCTAACTCTTGTGATAATGCAATTTCTGAAATCGCTCGGCCAATTCGACCATTTCCATCTGCAAAGGGATGAATACACTCAAAGTACAAGTGTGCTACACCAGCTCTAATAGCTGCGTTTAAGTGGTTACTATTGTTAAACCAGATAATATATCGGTCCATTTCTTTTGCTATTTGATCTGATGGGGGAGCTTCATAATGAATTATTTCTTTGCCTATGGCACCAGAAACAATCTGCATAGGCGATGGGGCAGAACGCCACCTGCCTACTTCAAGAGTATTAAGCCTAGGTCTGACATTAATAATGGTGGATTGCCATTCAAATAAGTTGTCGGTCGTAAGAGGTTCTTTAAAATGATTTCTAACTGAAACCATAAGAGAGGCGATGCCATGAGCACTTGGGTCCTTAACTAATTCAGGAGTTTGGTTAAGACCTAGTTGATTTCGTATAGAAGATCTCACATCGTCACGTTCAAACTTTTCACCTTCTATTTGGGATGTTTTAACTGCCTCTGAAACCATTAAATCAATTAATGACTCTGTTTTAATATCATCGGATAGGTACTTAATCTCTCCAAGAAGTCTATTAGATTGCTTGGCATATTCGTAAACCTTTCTATCGAGTAAACTACTATCCCATTTAAACCTAGGCCAATCTTCACGTTCCCAAATATATGGCATCATTCAATTCCTATGTGCATTATCTTCATATGAGTCAATTATACCACTTATTCGGCTCATTTAAACATTATATATGAGCCGATAGTTAAAATAATCGGCTCACTATCTCAATTGACATTTTGGGTATATATATTTATTCACTAGTGTCCGGTAAAAAAATCAACAAAATGAAATCTGAGAAAAGCAGCCTAAATCAGGTGGTTTTTTAGGAGACAAGCCCAAACTATGAATGAGATGGTCTCGAAAAAACAACGATTCGATAATTTTTCTGGATAAACAAAGAATAGACCCATCAAATTTGGATTGGGCTTTTAAATAAGCGAGTAAACGGGTGTAACTCATGGCAACCCAAATTTTAGAAAGACCGGCGTTTTTGGATGTTCCTAAAAAAGACTTAATTTTCAAGTTTTGTTTAATCCATTTAAAAAATAATTCAACTTGCCACCGAGCTTTATAAAT
>JABIQV010000094.1 GCA_018699495.1 bacterium
CTATCAGGTTTTTTCTTTGTCTAAGACACGGAAAATATATTCTGATCGGGTAGAATTTCGGTCTCATTTAGATGGGAGTTTAAAAGTTTTTACACCTAAAAACGTTATTGATCATCAACGGCGAATTGGATCTGATATTTGGATGCCTTTGGATATTTGTACGCCTTACCCAGCATCTAAAGATGATGTAAGAAAAGACATGATGGTGACGAATAATTGGATTAAAAATGCACATGATTATTGGGCTCAACTTGATACAAACTCGTTATTTTTCACTATTATTCAAGGTGGGATGTATCCAGATTTAAGAAAAGAATGTGTGTCTGAGTTTAGGGATATGGGGTTTTCTGGGTTTGCTCTTGGAGGGGTAAGTGTGGGAGAGCCTCGAGAAGAAATGGAGGAGATTGTTTCTTCTGTAACTCCAGAATTGCCAGAAGATAAACCACGATATTTGATGGGAGTAGGTCTTCCTGAAAATATGGATTTTTGTATTCGGCAAGGGATCGATATGTTTGATTGTGTTGCTCCAGCGCGACTTGCTAGGCATGGGCATGTGTTTACTAAAAATGGGAAAATAAATTTAAAAAATAAACAGTTTCAAGACGATTTAACGCCTATTGATGATTGTGATTGTATAACGTGTCAGTCGTATTCAAAGGCTTACTTGAGGCATTTGTTAGTATGTAAGGAAATGTTGGCTCCTATATTATTGAGCTACCATAATATCCATTTTTTGGTTCGAATGGTCGATAACATTCGGAATGATATTTTGGCTGAAGTTTAGGTGTTTTGGGTGAAGGAGTCGGGGTTCTCGTGGATTATATCAAGAGAAATGGTCGTCAATTTATGTAAAATTAGGTAGACTAATCATTGGTTTTATCGTATTGAGTATTGAGCTTTGGGTTTAAAATAAATATTAAAATAGAGGGTATTATGACAACTATGACAACAACTGATTATAAAGTAAAAGATATAGGATTGGCTGATTTCGGTCGTCGAGAGATTGAAATATCTGAGCATGAAATGCCAGGATTGATGTCTCTTCGGAAACGGTATGGGCAGTCTAAACCCTTAAAAGGGGCTCGGATTATGGGGTCCCTTCATATGACGATTCAGACAGCTATATTGATAGAAACCCTTGTTGATTTGGGTGCTGATGTTCGATGGGCGTCATGTAATATTTTTTCCACACAAGATCATGCAGCAGCTGCCATTGCAAAGTCTGGCGTTCCAGTGTTCGCTTGGAAAGGCGAAACCCTAGAAGACTATTGGTGGTGCACCCAGCAAGCTCTTTCTTTTAAAGAAGGTGGGCCAACCTTAATTGTGGATGATGGTGGAGATGCGACCATGATGCTTCACGAAGGAGTTGCAGCGGAAAAGGATCCATCTATATTAGACGAAGCTGTAGATAATCATGAATTGAAAATTGTTCGTCAGTTGATAAAAGAAGGTATGCAACAATCGCCTACTAAATGGACATCAATGGCTAAAGAAATGAAAGGTGTTTCGGAAGAAACGACTACTGGGGTTCATCGACTGTATCAAATGTTAGAGAAGAAGGCTCTTTTGTTTCCGGCTATTAATGTCAATGATTCGGTTACGAAATCTAAATTTGATAATTTGTATGGGTGTAGAGAATCGTTGGCGGATGGGATAAAGAGAGCTACAGACATAATGATTGCTGGTAAGGTAGTTGTTGTTTGTGGATTCGGAGATGTTGGAAAAGGGTGTGCTCAGTCCATGAGGGGATTTGGTGCCCGAGTTATCGTTACAGAAATTGATCCTATTTGCGCATTACAAGCTGCTATGGAAGGGTTTGAAGTGAAGCCAACAGAAGAAGCGTTGGAAGAAGCAAATATATTTGTAACGACTACTGGGAATAAAGATGTTATTACGATTGAGCACATGAGGGGAATGAAGGACCAGGCACTTGTTTGTAATATTGGTCATTTTGATAACGAAATTCAAATGGCAGAATTAGATTCTGAACCTGGAATTGTCAAAACTGAAGTGAAGCCTCAAGTTGATAAATATGAGTTTGCTGATGGACATGTTATTTATGTTCTAGCCGAAGGGCGGTTGGTTAATTTAGGGTGTGCGACTGGGCATCCATCGTTTGTTATGAGTAATTCATTTACGAACCAGGTGTTAGCTCAAATTGAACTTTGGGAAAAGAAATATGAAATTGGGGTTTATTGCCTACCTAAGCACCTTGATGAAGAAGTTGCTCGGTTACATTTGGGAAGACTTGGGGTTAAATTGACCACTCTTTCTGATGGCCAGGCAGCTTATTTGGGTATTCCAAAAGAAGGACCATATAAGCCTGATCATTACCGCTACTAGTTGTTGTTATTCTAAAATGATCCTGGTTGTGTCTTATGCTTAGTGTATATATGTTTTTATGTACGGAACTAATTTTAAAAACCAACCAGAATCATTTTGTACGAGAAGGGTTTTTATGACATACCTTGTTGCGTGCAGAGAGACTTTAAAAAGTCTTTTTTTGGCGTTCCTCGCCTTGGGAACTACTTTTTTTTAAATTATATTAAGGGACTCAATGCCTTTTTTGTTTTATGCCATAGCGAATGAAAAAGAAGGTATATTTATGCATAAATTTATTATTTTTTAGTCATAACCTTGACGCTTATTCGTGCTCAAGATATTCTATTAAGTTAGAGTCTAAAATTATTAATAGACTCATTGCCTTTTTTTGAAAGAATGACAGAATGTTTATATGCTTTTGCTATGATGTTCTCCTGACAAGTTATTTTGGATTGAAAGTGCAATTATTTTTAGCCTATCGGGCTGTATTTTAAGGAGAATTTATGAAAGAAGTAGTAACTATGCGACAGCTGTTGGAAGCTGGAGTTCATTTTGGCCATCAAACGAAGAGGTGGAACCCAAAAATGAAGCCTTATATTTTCACATCAAGAAACGGTATTCACGTCATTGATCTTCAACAAACTATTAAACTCATTAAAAAAGTTTATTCTTATGTAAGAGAAACAGTTAAACATAATGGAACTGTTTTATTTGTAGGGACTAAAAAGCAAGCCCAAGATGCGATTGTAGCTGAAGCTGATCGATGTAAAATGCCTTATATTAACCATAGATGGTTAGGTGGAACGCTTACAAATAATATTACGCTTCGACAAAGTATCAATAAATTAAAGAAATTTACGCGAGAAAAAGAAGATGGAACATTTGATAGTCTTTCAAATAAAGAATCGTCAAAAAAGCAAAAAACATTGACTCGATTAAGCTATTACCTTGATGGAATCAAGAGTATGGTTGCTCTTCCATCTGTGATTTTTATTGTTGATACAAAAAAAGAACAACTTGCTGTAAAAGAAGCAGAACGTATGGGGATTCCAATAGTTGGGATTGTTGATACAAATGCGGACCCGACAGAAGTTCAATTTCCTATTCCTGCAAATGATGACGCGATTCGAGCGATTAAATTAATTTGTTCAGTTATTGCTCAAGCATCCATTGACGGACAACAAGATGCTGTAGAAATGGCTAATGCTCAACAAGAGGCTCAAGAAAAAATTAAAAAGGCTCAAGAAGAAGCCGCTTCAGCTAAAAAAGCTGGAGATGTCATTTCTAAGCCTGATACTAAAAAGGTAGAGACGCCTGTTAAAGTTAAAGAAGTAAAAGCTGTGACGCCTACTAAAGAAGTTAAGAAGGAAGCAGATACGCCAGTTAAGGCAGCTGCTGAAACAGAGAAGCCAGCAAAAAAAGTTGCTAAGTCTAAGGTAGAAAAAGAAACAACTGAAGTAAAAAAAGAAGCACCAAAAAAGGAGCCTGTAAAGAAAGCTCCTAAAGCTAAAAAAACCGAAGCAAAGGCGTCTTCAAAAGCAGCTAAGGAGTAAACGGATGAGTATTACCGCAGCTTCTGTAAAAGAACTTAGAGAAAAAACTGGCGTAGGAATGATGGCGTGTAAAAAAGCGCTTGTTGAAGCAAATGGAGATATGGATTCTGCTATTAAATATCTTCGTGAAAAAGGATTGGCAGCAGCGTCTAAAAAATCTGCAAGAACTACAGCGGAAGGGCAAATTTTTATTGAACTTTCTGCTGATAGGAAAAAAGGCGTTATTCTTGAATTGAATTGTGAAACCGATTTTGTCGCAACAAACGATTCATTTAAGCTATTTGGTGCTCAAATTGCACAAACAGTTTTGGAAAGTAACGCAGCTACAACGGATGATGTAGACGTCTTGACTGTTAACGGTAAATCATTTCAAGAATCTATTTCAGAAACAATTTTAAAAGTTGGTGAAAATATCAACTTAACGAAGATTGCCAGAATTGATTCTGAAGGTGAAGTATTTTCTTATCTTCATTCTAACGGAAAATTGGGTGTGTTGGTTGAAACAACTGTTTCTTTAGATGATAAAGAAATTGGAAAAGATATTGCTATGCAAGTTGCCGCGGCCAATCCTTCATGTGTAAGACCTGAAGAAGTGGCCTCTGATGAATTGGAAAAAGAAAAAGATATTATTCGAGCGCAAGCTTTGAATGAAGGAAAGCCGGCACAAGTGGTTGAAAAAATTGTGATGGGACGTATTTCAAAATATTACAAAGAAAATTGTTTAATCGAACAGGAGTTTGTAAAAGATTCTGATAAAAAGATAAAACAAATTTTACCTAAGGGCGCTGACGTTACTCAGTTTGTTCGTTTCTCTTTGACTTAAGCTTATGAGGGATTATTTTGAGCGCCTTGAAGATCAACTTTCGCCGTTAGCGGCGAAAAGTAAATTATCTAAGGGGCGCCAATTTCCCGAATCTCCTTGTCCTCACCGGACTTGTTTTCAACGTGATCGTGACCGTATTATTCATTCGAAGGCCTTTCGTAGATTAAAGCACAAAACTCAAGTTTTCGTTGCAGGAGAATCGGATCATTATCGGTCCCGGTTAACTCATTCTTTAGAAGTAGCTCAAGTTTCTCGGCATATCTCTCGATTATTAATGTTAAATGAAGATTTGGGGGAAAGTATTGCGTTGGCACACGATCTTGGGCATACACCTTTTGGACACTCCGGAGAGAAAATATTAAATTTACTTATGAAAGAGTCTGGTGGATTTGAACATAATCTTCAGAGTCGGAGAGTTGTTGATGTTATCGAGAAAAAATATCCTGGGTTCAGAGGTCTGAATTTGACTCTAGAAGTAAGGGATGGCTTATTAAAGCACTCTACACCTTGGGATCATCCAGATTCTTCAGATGAGTTAGTTGTAACATTAGAGGCTCAAGTTGCAAATGTTGCAGACGAGATTGCTTATAATAATCATGATATTGATGATGGAACTACGTCTGGATTGTTGGATGTTGATGATATTGAAAAAGAAGTTACGCTTTGGGCTGAGGCAAAAAAAGTGATTTTGTCTCGGTATTCTCAGTTGTCACCATTGGAATTTAAAACATTAATTAATAGTTATTTAATTAGTAGTCAGGTCAAAAATGTCATTCGAACGTCTCGATCATTGATTGACGATTCTGGTATTGAATCATTGGATGACTTACAAAAGACAAGTAAAAAATTGGTATCTTTTGATAAAGAGATGTCAGAAAAAAATATGGAACTTAGAAAGTATTTGTTTAAGAATTTTTATTCCCACTCGTCTGTACACCGCATGAACAAAAAGGGGCAGCTGATTATTGAGCAATTGTTTACTGCGTTTATTAACGACAGAGGGTTATTGCCTGAAAAGGTTAGGGAATTAATTTGTTCGGATAATTCTAAGGAACGTGTTGTTGCCGATTATATCGCTGGAATGACAGATAATTTTGCCCACAAAGAGTATTTTGAATTGTTCCCAGGGCGTTTTCAACTATCCTCGTAAAAACGTTAAATAGCTTAAACTGGTCCATTTTTTAAAAATTAGGATTAGAAATCAAATATTATCCCAAAGTAGTATATATGTTTTCATTCTAAGAATGATAAGGTTTTTGTACAAAAACTTTATTTGGGGGGTAGGGTTTAACTAAAAAAGCAGGTATATTATGGTCAAAAAATCAATAATTTTTATATATATTTTTCTATTAGGAAGTTCAATCATGGCAGATATCAAAAAGGAGGAAGCTATCTTTAATTCCTATAGATATGTCCAACAATTGAAATCTCCGGAGCTAGCGGCCCTATCAAGCATTTTCCTCCCTCTTTCCCTTGGGCATGCCGTAGCTGGCGATTGGAAACGAGGTGCACCCTTTTTAGCGGCAGATATTTTAATGTTAGGGGTGTTTTACTCATGTATTCCTTACTATCGGAATAATGATGTCGCTACTAATCATGTTATTGTAGGCGGCCTTGCGACCGCATTTGCATTATCAAAAGTTTGGGAAGCAATGGACGCTTTTTCAACAGCAGAAGAACATAATGATCGATTGACCAAACAATATAGGCAAATGATGTATCGCTTAAAACAACCAATTAATACTTCATTTATTAATGACTATAGAAATCCTCTAATTCCCGCTATTAGCAGCTTTTTTATTCCTTCTTTGGGGCAGGCGTTATCAGGAGACTGGTTTCGAGGTATCCCATTTCTTGGAGGGGCTATTCTTGGGACCATGCTCAAAGATAAATACTCAGAAAACAAATACTCAATGAGCCGACTAATAATACTAACATCTGCTTTGTGGGGAGCGATAGATGCTTATCAGTTTACTGAAGGCATGAATAGTCTAAGTGAAACTCAATATAATATAATGTTAGGGCCATCTTCAATCCACCAGATCGACTGGGTTATGGCTATTAATTTTCAGATAAAATAAATGATCAAAACAATGAAAATTGAGGTAAAACAAATACCTCAATAATATTATAAAAGGATACAGGAAGTACATATGATTGAAAAATAAGTAGCTAATTTGACCTTCAATTGAATTTTAAATGGTTTTGCATGTTTGTGTTTTATGATGGAAATTTGGGTCTCCACTAAATATTTAATTTTCGGTATAATTGGTGGCTAACATATAAAGGAGTTTTCAATGGGAACATCACCAGTAACCGATCAATCATTTCAGGAAGACGTGGTTAATTATAGCGAAAAATTAGTTTTAGTCGATTTTTGGGCAGAATGGTGTGGACCATGTAGAGCCTTAGGCCCGGTCATCGAATCTATTTCAGTTAAACTTGAAGATAAAGTTAAAGTTTTAAAATTAGATACAGATCAAAATCCTGAAACGGCACAGAATTTTGAAATAACAGGTATTCCTTGTTGTATTTTGTTTAAAGATGGAAAAGAAGTAAAACGAATTACTGGGTTTAAGCCAGCAGCTGCTTTTGAATCGGAAATTGAAGCTTTTTTATAAAGGTTTCATTTTTTTTGTTTTCGTTCAGTCATTAGTATTCGCTACTTCGTTTAAAAAATTGGGTGTTATAAACGAAGAGCGGATACACTCTTTATTTCGCGATAGGACGTCTCTTAGATTGTCCCATATTAATTCAGTAAAACTTGATAAGGCGATACGTCCTTTGAGTTGGCCAGATCGTATTCCCTTTGCAACTTTCATAAATAATGACGGAGAAACTCGGGCCGGTGTTGTAGAGTACCCTTCGTTTTTTAAGAAAAGAATTCGATATATCGAAAATGATGAAATAAAGAATCCTGTAGATATTTTTTGTAATTCAAAAGGGTTTATTGGTATTTCATGTGATGAATCAGATCGCGTTTTTTTATATAACTATTTTCCCAAAGAATCTAAGTTTTCAATAAAGGGAGTTGTTTCTGTTAAAAACCCTTCTGTTATATATATAAACAAAAGCAGTGAAACGTTTGTCGTCTCTGACTCCAATATTATCCAGATTTTTAACTCCTCTGGTATCCCCGTGAAGAAAGTGCTCGCTACTAACATTAATAAGCTGTTAAGAGATCAAAAGGTTAAAGATATATGTATTAATCGGTACAACGAATTATTTGTTTTGACGGATAAAGTGGTTGTTCGTATCTCCTCACGAGGCAGTCAATTAGGTGTTTTGGAATTGAAAAAAGACTATGTATCTATCGCAACGTCAATATATGGAGATATATTTTTATTGGATTCTGAAAACAAGGCAATTGATAAATATTCGCGACGGTTTTATTTTTTAGATGATTTGGATTTAAGTCATTGGAAGGTGGATGTTGTTGATATTTGTGTCTTGCCAAACTATGGCTATTTGGCAGTTACAGGTGCTGATTATGGTGAATATTATGGATTAGGAGTACGGTTCAAAGATGAATCGTTTAAGTCGATAGGGCCAAATTTGTATCACGTGACGTTTGTTTCCACGTTTCCTTCTACAGTTAAAATAATAGTATCGGGAGTTAATCAATTTTCAGTAAATACTATCCTGGAAGAACAATTTTTTTTGGCAGGAAAACATACTGTCTTATGGGATGGAAAAGACAGTGAAGGAGAGGCTATGGTTGGAATGCATTCAATTTCTATAGAAGGCAAAGCTAAGTATTCCTTGGGTAATTCTGAAGCGAGTCATATTTCTCAAATTGAATTGAAAAATTGACTTAATGGTGTTAAATTTATTTTGTTAAATATATTTTATGACTTAGTAAGTTATTAACGGTAATATTTTATTTTTTGATGACCATTATCTCGGGATTTTAAGCATAACTAGTGGACTTATCATGACTTTAAAAACGATAAGGTGGGTTTTATGAAAACAGAGCGTAAATTATATAAAATAGGGCATTTAACGAAGCTGTTAGGTGTGACGTCTAGAACAATTCGATATTATGATCAATTTGGTTTACTTCCTCATGTTAAACGAAGTGACGGAAATGTTCGATTATTTGATGATGAGGATCTAGAAGTTATTAAAAAAATTAGACATTATCAAAAGGTCGACTTTTTACCTTTAGAAATTATCAAAAAGCGGTTGTTTGGCACGGAAAATTCAGTGTCTATGACGACCCAAGTTGCAGTTGTTACAGATTCAGGCGGTACAATTTTAGAAGAGATGAGCAAATATTCGTTTGTCAAAGTGGTGCCTCTTAAAATTAAAAATAAGGGGACGATCGTTCTTGATGTTGGATCGTCCCCAAAAGATATTTGGGAGCACAGAGACGACAAAGGCCTATTTAATGAGTCGGAACTCGATTACTCTTCTTCAGAAGAGGATATCCTTACTATTTATAAGGAACTTGCTAGCCGAGGGTTTAAAAAAATATATTCAATTCATTTATCCTCTTCTTTGTCGTTAACCTATCAAAATGCGGTAAATGCGAGTCGTAAATTGGACGGACAAATTGAAATAGAGGTTGTTGATTCAAAATCGATAGGATCGGCTCAAAGTTTGTTTGTAGAAGAAGTTATAAAGGCTATTTCTAATAACGAAAGTACAAATCAAATTGATATCTTAGTTTCTAAGCAGGTCCGGCTATTGTATTCAACAATGGTCGTTGATTCTCTTCGATATTTTTCTAGTGGGAAATCGGTTTTTTCTGGTCAGAATAAATGTGATTTATCGTCCAAGTTGAACCAGTTTAAGCCGGTACTCACGCTCAAAGGCGGACGTGGGGAATTTGATATCGAACAGATTTGTAAGACTAGAGAGGACGCATTGGCAGTTATGTTGGAGGGATTGAAAGAGGAAGTGATTACGAGAGGTGGTTATGTTCAAAATATAAAAATTTCGTATACTTATTTTTATGCAGAAGCCAAAGAGCTAACCAATAAACTAAAAATCGATTTTCCTAAAACATCAGTACTTTTGGAAGAAGGGAACCTTCCGTTATCAGGGTTTATTGGGCCTGAAATGATTGTTATATCTATTAATTGAAAAAAAATCAGGTTTATTCCCTTTTTATGGGTATCCTTTAGTCCTTAATTGAGTTAAAATATCCTGGTAATTATGAAATTAGAAAAACAAATTTTGGACCTATTAAAAAAAGATTCTAGGCTTAGTCACAGAGAAATTTCTGTAAGATTGGGGGCTAATGAATCTGAAATTTCATCGTTGGTTAAGCGACTTGAAGAAGATGGCGTCATTGCCCGATATTCTATCATTATTAATGAGGATAAATATGAAGGTGGAAACGAAAAAGTTAGGGCGTTAATAGAAGTTCAGGTTAAACCAGAAGGCGGCTTAGGATTTGAGAATGTTGCTAAGCGAGTGAGTCAATTTTCTAATGTTGTTGACCATTATTTATTGTCTGGAACCTATGATTTTCTTATTGTCGTTGAAGGAGACCATATTCAAGAAGTGTCTTCATTTGTTTCCGGTAAATTATCATCTATTGATAATATTAAAGGCACGGTTACTCATTTTATTTTAAAAAAATATAAAGTTAATGGGGCAATTTTAGACCCTAGCGATTCGTCTTCTCGGTTGCTCGTTTCTCCTTGAGATGAACTGGGGTTTTTATGCATAAGCGCGGGTATTCAAGATTATTAGATAAAGTTCCGCCCTCTGGTATTCGCAAATTTTTTGATTTGGTGATGGGGCAAAAAGGGATTATTTCACTAGGAGTCGGTGAACCAGATTTTATGACGCCATGGGTTATACGGGAACGTGCTATCCAAGTTCTTGAAAAAGGAATGACATCTTACTCGGCGAATCAAGGTATTCCAGAATTATGTGAATCTATTAGGAAATATGTCGCTAATCGGTTTAACTGTCAGTATGATCCAAAAACGGAGATGATTATTACCAACGGTGTATCTGAAGGAATGGATATTGTTCTTCGAGCGTTATTGAATCCTGGTGATGATGTATTAATTCCTGAGCCATCTTATGTGTGTTATTCACCGTTGACGGTTTTGACAGGCGCTAATGTTGTGTCTGTGCCAACACATAATTCTGATTTTGTTTTGGATGCAACTGTTTTGGAGGCATCTATAACTAAACAGTCAAAAGTACTTATTCTGTCGTCTCCAAGTAATCCGACAGGACGCATTATTCCTAAAGAACAGTTAGAAGAAATTGCTAAAGTTGTAGAGAAATATGATTTGTGGGTTATTTCGGATGAAATTTATGCAGAGTTATCATTTGATGATGATTACGTATCGTTTGCATCGCTTCCTGGTATGAAAGATCGAACATTGTTGATGAACGGGTTTTCAAAGGCTTGGGCAATGACGGGCTGGCGACTAGGGTATGTGTGTGGGCCTTCGGATGTGATATCAAGAGCGTTAAAAATTCATCAATATTCAGCATTATGTGCACCGACTATTTCTCAGTTTGCAGGCGTTGTTGCTTTAGATGAAACCGCTGTAGAAGTAGAGCAAATGGTACAGTCTTATAAGGAAAGACGGAATTTTATGGTGAAGCGATTCTCTGATATAGGATTGTGGTTACCTCATCCTGATGGTGCCTTTTATTGTTTTCCTTCTATAAAATCGACAGGATTAACGGCAGAAGATTTTGCATTAGGCCTGTTGCAGGAATATAATGTAGCGGTAGTTCCGGGTACTGCTTTTGGACAAGGGGGCGAAGGTCATATTAGGTGTTGTTATGCAACAAGTATGAAACAGTTGGAAGAAGCATTGGACAAGATGTCTAAATTTGTAAAAAAGGTGAGAAAATGAAATTAAAAGTTGCTATTATTATGGGGTCAAAATCTGATATGCCAATTATGCAGAAGTCTGCTGATTTTTTAGGAGAACATGGGATTGGGTCGGAAATTTTTGTTGCCTCGGCACATCGAACCCCAGAGAAGGTTCATGACATTGCTAAAAGAGTAGAAAAAGAGTTTGATGTCGTTATCGCTGGCGCTGGACTTGCCGCACATTTACCGGGTGTTATGGCAAGTTTAGTGTATAAACCTGTGATCGGTGTTCCCATAGAATCTGGGGCTTTAAAGGGAATGGATTCATTGTTGGCAATTGTTCAAATGCCTCCTGGGATTCCGGTTGCTACTGTCGCTATCAATGGTTCAAAAAACGCGGCAATTTTGGCCATGCAAATAATGGCTTTAAAAGATGAGGGTATTGCAGTATCTTATTCTCGGTTTCGTGAAGAAATGAAAAACGGATAAATAAGGTAGGTTTTAAAAGTCGATATACTGGGAAATCTTCTCTTGAATAGGGGGGGCGACCTATAACATTATAAGCATTACAGACGTAATCGCTTCGTTATTGGTCTATTTAAATATGAACTTTATTGATATTGGCATTTTAATTGTCATAACTTACAACGCTGTTACTGGGCTTCGTCGTGGATTTGCACGCATTATTTTCAATTTAATTGCGCTTTTCTTGGGAGTTACCTTGGGAATGACAAATTATAAATTTGCTGCAGAATACATTCACGTATTTACAGGGATTGAAGCACCTTGGGTTTATTACCTAGGGTTTGCTGTTGTTTGGGGAGTTGTCTTTATTGCCGTGACTCTTTTAGGTAAATTTGTCGAAAAGGTTCTCAAAATTACCTTTTTGGGGCCTCTTAATACATTAGGTGGTTTTGCTTTTGGGATTGTAAAAGGTGTTTTGATTCTACTTCCTTTTTTGGTTCCTATGATTTACTTTAAAACACAACCTGCCGAACAATCGTTATTGATTCAGCCCTTTAAACCTTTAATTGCTTTTTTGTTGAACAATGTTATAAATCCTGAGTTTTTTAACCCGGAGAAATTACTGTCTTCTCGATTAGTAGAAATGATGTCTGTTGATATTTTGAGCGTGTCTCCTGAAGCCATAGAGACATTAAAAAATGATTTTTTAAGTGTAGTCGTTTCTTTTTTTAAATCTAAACTTAGGCCGTTCTAAAAGATTCCATTTTGGCCTTCGGGCCGCGTTCACATATAGTAATATGCTTCACTTGACTCGAAAACCAAACTGAAACCTTTTAGAAGGGCTTTTTTTTGTTTAACTGTTTCGTAGCACGAAACTATTGGGAAGGGGGTGTGTTTTTTGGTGGAAATCAAACTGACAATTTTTAGAACGATCTTTTTTTTGTTTAGCTGATTCGTTGCATGAAACTCGTTGGTTTGGCTAAGTCTTGGTAAATGTCTTTACCGGGTTTTATTATTTATTTTTTTGTTTAATATTGTTCTTAGATCCTTCGTGGCGAATTGACTTTTTAGACCCCTCCGAATAGTATTTTAAAATCGATTGATCGATGTGAATTTCTCATCTAATTATTCTTGAATTTTGTATCGAAATATTTATTAAATAGGAGTTTATTATGTGGAAAGGTTTAGTACATGAATACAGAGAGTTTCTTCCTGTTACAGATGAAACACCGATTGTTTCTCTTAATGAAGGGAATACACCGTTAATTCCTTTATTACATTTGCCAAAACGATTTGGAATTGAGGCTAAATGGTACGTAAAATATGAAGGCTTAAATCCAACCGGATCATTTAAAGATCGTGGTATGGCGATGGCTATCACTAAAGCTAAAGAAAAAGGCGCTAAAATTGTTATGTGCGCGTCTACAGGAAATACGTCAGCTGCGGCGGCTGCCTATGCGACGCGAGCAGGTATGGCTTGTTGTGTAATTATTCCTGAAGGAAAAATTGCGTTGGGTAAATTAGCACAAGCGATGATGCATGGTGCTACTGTTTTACAAATAAAAGGTAATTTTGATGATGCATTGAATACTGTAATTGAAATCACAAAAAAGTATCCCGTTGAATTAGTGAACTCTATTAACCCCTATCGTATAGAGGGCCAAAAAACGGGGGCGTTTGAAATTATTGATGCATTGGGTGATGCGCCTGATTTTCATTCTATTCCTGTAGGTAATGCCGGGAATATTACGGCATATTGGAAAGGGTACACTGAGTTTTTTGACTTAAAAAGGGCGACTAAACGACCTAAAATGATGGGCTTCCAAGCGGCAGGATCTGCTCCTATTGTTTTAGGGCATCCCGTGAAAAATCCGGAAACGATTGCTACTGCGATTCGTATTGGGAATCCTGCGAGTTGGAAACAAGCGGAAGCAGCTAGAGATGAATCTGGTGGCTTGATAGAGTCTGTTACGGATGAAGAAATTACTGAGGCACAGCAGTTATTGGCTGGGCTAGAAGGTGTTTTTTGTGAGCCGGCGTCGGCCGCTTCTATCGCTGGTATTATTAAAAAATGTTCTTCTATGTCTTTTGGAAAAGATAAAGTAATCGTGTCGGTTTTGACAGGGAATGGACTGAAGGACCCTAATCGAGCAATAGAAATTTCTCCAAAGCCGATTGGTGTTGATAATAATTTGACGTCTATTCTTAAACATTTAGAATCTCATTTTTAGAGATGGCAAAATATATAATTTGTTTAGGTGATGGAATGGCGGATGAACCATTAGAGGTTCTTGGAAATAAGACACCACTTCAGGCGGCACATACTCCGGCGATGGATTTGGTGGCTAGAAGTGGGAAAAGTGGATTAGTGCATACGGTACCTGCCGGTCTTCATCCAGGGTCAGATGTTTGTAATATGGGGATTCTTGGCTATAACCCTCATGAATTCTATACAGGGAGAGGCCCTATTGAAGCGGCTGCAATGAATATTAATCCACCAGAAGGGTTGGTTGTATTTCGTTGTAATCTTGTTTGTATAACAAATGGCATGATGAAAGATTTTACATCAGGACATATATCGACAGAAGAAGCGACGGAGTTAATGACATCTTTAAATGAATCATTAACATCTTTTTTTCCGGAAGAAAAATTAGAGTTTTTTCCTGGAGTTAGTTATCGACATATTCTTTTGCTACCTAAAAAATATGTAAATTTGAAAACGACGGCTCCTCATGATATTACGGATCAACAAGTGGCTGACTTCACCCCTAAAGGCGAAACAGAAGATGGATTGATGGCGATTTTTAATAAAGCAGCGGATATTTTAGAGGCGCATCCAGTGAATAAACGGCGTGTGTCAAAAGGTCTTGATCCTGCTACTCATATTTGGCCTTGGAGCCAAGGAGTTATGCCATCACTTCCGTCTTTTAAATCGAAGTTTGGCATTACTGGTGGAATTGTGACTGCAGTTGACCTTTTGAAAGGGCTTGGAACGTTGTCTGGGTTAGTTACACCCATGGTAAAAGGCGCGACAGGGTTTTTAGATACGAATTATAAAAATAAATTAGATGCATCGTTTAAGATTTTGGAAACTCATGATTTTGTGTACATTCATATAGAGGCGCCTGATGAAGCGGGGCATATGGGGCGTCATGATTTAAAAATTAAAGCAATTGAAGATTTTGATAAAAATATTGTGATGCCTTGTTTAGATTATGCAAAAACTCATGATGATGTTCATATTATGGTTTTACCTGATCATCCGACTCCTTGTCGTTTAAAAACGCATACGTCAGAGGCTGTTCCTGTTGCCTACATGGGGTCTACTAAAGGAACAGATAAGTCGGAATATTATGATGAAGAATCGGTTAAAAAAGGTGACTTATTGTTTAAAACGCCTTGGGATCTTTTGGCTTCTTTTTTGACGAGTTAAGGACTGTGGATTGCAACTAAAGGATAGGGTATGAGACGGGCATTAAAAATTGTCTTGGGTACAGTCGGCTCTGTTATAGGAATCGTTGGGGTTTTGTTTGGGTCGTTATATTTTAGCGAGCTGCCTCAAGAAGTCGTTAAACTCGTTGTTGAACGTGAAATGACTAAGATTTTTAAAAAAGAAGTACGGATTGGTTCAATTACAGGAAACCTTCTTTCAAGTGCATCATTAAACAATATTCGAATAGCAGAAAAAAATACCCTTAAAAATGGAGAAATGATCCATATCCATAAACTTATTGCTTTTTATGATTTAAAAAAAGGGTTTGAGGTTCGATGGGATATGTCTGCCGCTTCACGTAAAGTCCATATTGAAGGGATGGATATTTATTTAACGAGAGATTTAAAGGAGAAATGGAATTTGTTACACATTTTTCCACCTCCCGAACCTGGTGTTACACCAAACCCTCCGACATTTAAAGGCATTATGACCATAGATGGATTAACCATTCATTATAAGGACTTAAAAGGGTGGGGAAATGACGTTTTGGAACGTCCCTTTGAAGATGACTTTGAGAAAATGAAGGTAACGATTGATTTTGCGGACTTAACTAAATCGCCGCTAAAATTTGAAGGGCGAATGAAGAGTAGCGGCAAACCGGTATCGTTTGAAGGTCTCTTTAATACGTTAAATGGACAGTTTGATATTCAGATGAAAGCGCAGCCAGATTTATCGTTGTGGGGGCCTTATGTATTTCCTTATGATGGATATTTAATTGCTGGAGATGATCCAGTTATTTTGGGGCGTATAGTTAGCAAGCAACCGTTCCCTTCCGATAAAATTGGATTTTATTATGATTTGTCAGTGAAATTTAATGATGCTGACTTTAAGATGCCTTTTTTTCCTACGAGTCTTCAGCACATTGATACGGATTTAAAATTTTTACATGGGTACGTTTCTAAAACTTCTTTTAAAGATCTCATCCCTGATGATCAACGTTTAGATACACTTTGGTCGTTTTTACTTGATACGGGATTGGTATCCCCGTCTGGGAAGTTGGTGAGATGGAGAGATAGATTGTTTGATTATTATTCCGTTCCATTCCCACCTTATTTACAAGCGTATCGAGAGGATGTGATTAGGAAACTAGAGGACCCGCCAGCTCAAATTTATATTCCTCAGTTGATGGGGTATATTTCGGACATTCCTTTAATTGGGGAAGGCGTGTTGTATGTATCTGAAGGGCAAATGGCTTTAAATGTAGAAGCCGGAGCTGAAATTTTGAAGGTAATGAGGACTGACGATAGGGAAAATGTGTTAAGTCGGGGGACGAGTAAGGATTTTTTTGAAATTGAGAACTTGAAGGGTATGTTTCCTGCAATGAAAAATTGGAAATTTTCAGGTAGTGGGACGTCTAAATTTTCGATTGTTGGGGATTTATCGAATCCTAAAGTTGTTGGAGGCTTATCGATAGAAAAAGCAAAGGTTTATGGATTTTACCCTTCTGAAATGGACATGGAGTTTACCTTTTTCGATAAAAATCTTCATATGACATTAAATGATGGGCAGTTATATTCGGGATTAATTTTTGGGGACGTTGATATCCAGTTTGATAATAGAGCGCCTATATTGAGGGCTAGGTTAAAAGGGATTAAGCAAGATTTTGATAAAGTTTTTAAGAAACCGTATCCTCATTCAACGGGCCATTTTAACTTTCAATTAAATTTAGATGGAATTACGACACAATATATCGGGCATTTGAATATGACGAGCTATCAAAAGCAATTTAAAATTTTGAATCAGCATATCAACAAGGTAGATATTCCATTTAGTGTGGATGATTATGTTCAGATAGGGATAATGGATTCATCGATATTTGTTAACACAGATATGGTATCTACTGGTAAGAATTCAATTATTGATTTACAGGTTGCTACTTCTTCAGTTTTTTCTATAGACGAGTCCGTTCTTAGATTTCATGGCCATGTTAAGGACATGAAGGCTGTGTCTTTGGCTTATAGTGGAGAATTGGGGATTGTTGACCCTGATTATCATTTACCGTTGTCTGCAGCAGGGTATGTTTCTACCAAAGGGACATTAACTACTGAGTTGGTAGACGAGTTTTGGGTTCGCCCTCTTGATCATATTAAAACAGATCTAGCAGGGAGTTTATATGATATGCAGGTCTCGGCAATCGACAAATTGAAAGGGAATTACGGGTTTTCTTATGATAAAGGATTTTTGGATGTGTCGTCACTTTCTCTAACTAATGATGTTTTTTCTATGAATTTGGAGGGGGCTTGGAAAAAAAATGATGTCGATAGACTTCGTGTCGACTTATCAGGATTAGATCTTTCTCAAATGGCATTTTTCCAACGAAAAATTCCTGAAAAATGGAAACCGTTTGAAGGAAATTTACAGTTGGATTTGTCGATTGAAAAAAATAGCTTGTTTAGCGATTTGTTTAAGGACTTAGGAGGGACTTTTGAGGATGATTTATTTAAGCGTCTTCAGTCGTTTAATTCATTTGCAAAAATATATTTGAACGACGCAACTATTCAGGGAGAACCGATTAAATCGGTAAATATTGGGTCTAATTGGGATGACCAGGGGATTCGGATAAATTTTGGAGAGATTGTGAAAGGGTCGTCATTGATATTGTTTGATGGGGATATTCGTTATGATAAATCGTTTGAATTGACTATAAAAGAAGGGACGCGTGTGGAGATGGATGACTTTTCAGTTGTTTTATCGTCATATGGCGATTTTCAGGGAAATTTGAGTTTGGACGGTGTCGTTAAAGGACACAACGGTGCCTATAATTTTGATTTGGCTCTTAATGGGTCTGATTTTAAAAGTCATTTTTTTGAGTTGGAAAAAATGGATGGCAATCTTTCTTATATCGACGGAAAAATTAAGGCGGATGATTTGGTTGGAGAGTATGAGGGTAATTCATATGTGTTTGACGGATTTGTCGATCTTTCTCCTTTTATGGCGGGGATAGATCCGTTGTTTTCGGAGTTAAACTATGATTTTAAAATTTCGATTGAAAATGGAAAAGTGTCTAGCGTTTCGTCTTTGGGGGAGTCCATTTATAAGGAAGTAAAAATTCGTCAAGGACGTCCTATTCGAGAAGAAATATCATTTTTTGAGGGGGCGTGGTTAAATAGGAAATCGTCTCCTGAGAAGTCGAAGCAGGTATTGAAAAAAGGTGGGTCTAAATTCAATTTATCGTTTCCAGATTTAGATGACAAACGGGTGACGGTGTATCGGGAAGGCGGCTCGTTTTCTCGATTATCTTTTTATGAAACTATTTATGACAAGCACAAAGAGACTGAAGGGCAAAAGGAATTGGTGTTAAAGGATTTGTTTGGGGGTACTTTTTCTGGGTTTGTTCAGGCAAAATCGTTTAAAAACTCGTATCCAGACTTAAACGCTGAATTTAATTTTGAAGAGGCCAACGTGTCGTTTATATATGGGACATCGATAGAATTGAAATTAAATGCGACGCATAACTCGATCCCTTGGAAACTAGACGCTGGATTGGTTTTAAATGACGGGTCGGTAAATGGCGTTCCATTCCATACTATGGCACTCAGTGGCGGTGTTGATAACAAAGGGAGATTAACGTTATCTTCGTCGTTGATTAAATCTAAAATCGGGGAGAATAAGGACTTTATATTGGGTACAATTCCTTTATCTTTTTATTGGACCCCTGAAGATGAAAACATAAATTTAAACTTACATTTAGAGTCTCCGGGCAGCGAATTTATTGCAGCGATGAGCCCGTCAATAAAGCGTTTTAACAATCAGGGCGTTATTGATTTTTCGATTAAGGGAACTCTTTCAACACCAAATATGATGTCCAGTCTATTGGATCTAAACAAAGCATCGGTTTGGATGTCTGACGAAACTATATTTAGAACGCCGTTTGTGTTTTCGTCCAAGGATGTCCGTATTTTGGATAATACGGTGAGTGTCCCTTCAACGTCTATTACGTGGAAAGGTGAAGATACACAATCTCGGGTAATGGGCGAAAAAGAAAATGAACTCGTTGTATCTGGGTCTGTGGGTATTAGAGGCGTGTCGTTTGTAGGTCTTGAAAATATTCAATTTGACCTAGATTTAGAAGGGGAAGATAGTACTCTTTTTATGTCTTACCCTACGTTATATATCGGACAGATGGAGCTTAAACGGCTAAACTTAAAAGGAATTTATGATGTTCCATTTAGTCCGTTGTTGAGGAAAAGGCATCAAGAAAATTTGAGGACAGTGAATGAAAAAGGACCAAAAGTATCCGCTAATATTGAGTTGTTAAATGGGGAGCTAATATTACCTATGTTGGGTAAACGGACGATGAAACCGTCGTTTATTCTTGATGTTCAAGCTGATTTAAAAGAAAATTTAACGTTGGAAGGCGGGTTATTTGGAGATGGGTTTTTACAGGGGGTTGCGAATACATTTTCTTTAGATATTCAAAAAACAACGGAGCCTCTTTTAATTTCAGGGGCTTTAAATGCACCCTTTATTAAGGGAAATGTCGGAATTGTAGAGGGGCAAGTGAACTTTATAAATAGGATTTTTGATGTTCTCCCTTACGAAGAACAGAAGCAGTTTTTTAAAGAAGATAAAGAAAAAATTGCACCAAATACGGTTTCATTTCTTACGAAAAAACTGGATGATTCTGAAAAATTAAAATTGGTTCCCAATTTCGATTTTAATGGAGTGACGGTTATTGAGCCGGCAACGTCAAATATAACTGAAACGACGGCGGTATTAATTAAAATCGATGGGTCTGTATTAGATTTGGGTAATTTTTTGTTTGAGGAATATATTTTGACATCTCCAGACACATCGAGGTGGGATGCTGTTTACAAAAAATCATATTCTTTATTAGGTGACGAATCTCAGGGACAAGATGCTGAGTTTATCGCTATTTTGAAGTTATTGATGCCTGAAATATTTGATAACCCAGACGTTAATGAGCAGGGAATAAATTCGACTGAGTCGCAACGGTTGATAAAGGAAATTGGTGCAAATCGTATTAATGCAATTATTAAACGTGAATTTTTGAGGAAATTTGAAAAGGATTTAGCCAAGTCTATTGGATTAGAGGATATCAGTTTTGAATATAACGTAGGGGAAGCTATTTTTGATAGTATTTCTGGAGATGAATCGACGACGGGGTCGGGAGTTGGAATTAATTTTGTTGCGCAGTATTTTGATAGGTTGAAGTTAAGAGTGAAGACGGATTTGGACGTATCAGAAGAAGATAGACGTTTGTTTTCGGAACAAAGTTTGTCAGAAGTTGAATTGACGTTTTTGATTTTGAGAAATTTGGCTCTAATATATTCGAATACTCAGGATGAAAATGAACGTAAGTCAAAGACGTCATTGGAATTTAGTCATGAGTTTTAAGTTAAGTATGGAGAATTTTTAAAGTGGTTTGTAGATGGATACGTTATGTTTTGTTTTTGGCCATTGCATGTGGTGCCTGTTTTTTTTCAGGAACTATTTATGCGACAGATGTTGATTTTTCTAGAATTGTACAAACAGTAGATTTTAAGGGCGTCGACGTTAATAGCGAGTATTTAAATGAGTTGAGTCGACAATTACATGCAAAATCTGGGTTTAGATTAACGGAAAATGAGTTAGTGCTTGATGTGCAACAGTTGTTTGTATCTGGTTATTTTTCATCTGTTGATGTTGATATCAAAGAGGTTGGAAGTAACCAGTTAGCTATTTCATTTTTGCTTAAACAAAATCCGATGATCAAAGAGCTATTGTTTCGAGGAAATGAGGTATTTAGCGATACATTTTTAAAACGCCTCGTTTTGTCTAAATCAGGAGCCGTTTTAAACTTAAACACAGTTCAGAAAGATAGAGACCTTATTAATAAGAGATATGTTTCAGAGGGCTATGTGTTGTCTAAACTTTTGAGCGTTGATTTTGAGTCTCAAGGATCTCTCGTTTATTCGTTTTCTGATCCAAAAGTTAATGAGCTTAAATTTCAGGGGCTTGAACGCATTGCTCCGTTTATTGTTCAGCGTGAATTAGAATTAAATAAGGGAGACGTTTTTAATTCGCGCTTATTAAGGCAGGACAGGGAACGGTTGGTTCAGCTTGGCTATTTTTCAGAAGTATCGGCTCCTTATTTTGAGGAATCCTTGGATAAACAACAAGTTAAGGTAAATTATAATTTTTCAGAAAGAAAAACCAATATGATTAATGTTGGTTTAGAGCAAGATGATGCAGCTTTTGTTGGGTTTATTCGTGGAGACTTAAACCATTTGTTAATACCTACAGATATTCTTTCTGGAAAAATGCAGGTTGGATATGAATCAGAAGAGGCTGATATACGCAGCTATTCTATTAGGTATTATCAGCCATGGTTATTTAATTATACACCTATTGGCTTTTCATGGGATGCTTGGACAGAGTTTAAAAATCAAATTTTGACGAAGGATAGGCAAGCCGGGTCAAACGAGGTTATTCGTAATAAACGAATTGGAACGGATGTTGTTTTTAATTTTCCACTAATGAAGGATAAATTATCGATGTCAACGAAAGCTCTTTACGAAGATATTCGTCCTTATGACGCGGAGTTGGTTGACGGAGATGATGGTTATTTTAATGATTATCAGATTCGGTCTTTGTCATTGGGTTTTTCTTACTCTTCTTTGTTGAAAATGCATAACCCGTCTTCGGGTACATATTGGAATGTTCAGTACGAGCAAGGGGGCGATATTTTAGGAATCAATGTGGGCGGATTGACGTTTTATCGGGTTAAAGCAGAGGTTGCAACATTTTTCTCTGTTCTCGAGAATACGATATTGGGGATTCATGCTGTTGGGGGGTTGTTTAATCCATTTAATGTTTCGGGAGCTGATCCAATATATACCTTTGAGCAAGAGGAATTTAGTATTGGAGGTGCGTCTTCTCTTAGAGGGTATAAGGATTATTTTAAAATAAATGAAAAATTATTTCAGTTGAATTTGGAAGTTAGACGGACGTTTAGCGATGTCTTACAAACTGTTGTTTTTTGGGATATGGGAATCGTATATTCCGATTCCGGATTGCCAGATTTGTCCGGTTTGTATAATGGATTTGGTGTTGGGGTTCGTTTTTTTACACCCTTGGGGCCAATTCGGCTGGATGTTGCTAAAGGTGATTCTTTGTTGGTCCAGTTTGGAGTGGGGCAGATGTTTTAAATGTAGTGTTATATTTTGTTGTCCATAAATTAGGTTATCTTAGAGTTTAATTCACTTATCAGAATTAACAGCGATAATGCAATTGAAAACCAAATAAAAATCCAGAAAAATTCCGGAATGTAGGTTAGTTTGCTAAGTGTGTATCCATCCCCTAAATTTTTACCATCCATTAAGTAGAATGGTGATTTAATTGCATCTATGAGAATGTATATGCCGATAAATTCTAAGACTTGAGATTGAATTTTCGGAAATTGTAGTTTGGATAGAGCAATTAATAGACTTAATATGATTAACACTATAAAGGCGGTCTGAATGTCTCTAACCCAGAATATTAAACAACAGACGACTAGCGCCACTAGTAGACTTATTATCCAAAATCCTTGGGACTTTGCCATGCGAAAGACAAATAACCCCCAAAGAGAGGCTCCCACATAGCCTGAAAATGTAATTAGGAATCGAACCCCGCCTCTTGTTATACATTGACCACTTCCGTCAAACGACAGCGTTATTTTGGTTATTTTTCCGCCGGTTAAAATGGCAGCGATACCGTGGCTTATTTCATGAAAAAATGTTTGAAACCATGTGACCGGCCAATGAAGGATAGGAGCCCATGATAAAGCGAACGCTAAACAGATATACCCAACTATTTTTAACTGATGTTCCATGTATAGTTTTTATTTTAGCGGTTTAAGGACTATTTTATTAGTGAGTGATTTTTTGATAGGGAGTATATATAATTAGGATTGTGGTGAGTATTTGTCAACGAAATAATCCATTTCTTCTAAAAGATCATCTAATCGAATTTCTAAAGGTATGGATAGCATAGCAAGGATTCCAGATGCATAAACTAAGGAATTATTATTCATTAAGCTGTTAATCGACGAACTAACGGCTGTTTTAAACGCTTTGTCTTCTGCTACTGTTTCGTTTGTTTTTTCTTGTTTGCTTAATGCAGATAAGTTTTTTATGTTGTCTTTTATTTGAGATAGCGTGCGTTCTTTTTTACCTTCAAACCCTTCAGATAAATTATTGCCTGCTTGTTGAGAATGCTGGACCCGTTTGATACTGGTTGTTTGTTTTGACAATGCTTGGCTTGCGATAGACGACGTACTGTCTTTGTCTTTTTTTCTTTTTGTGTGAAGTTTTAGAGCTTGCATTTCAATATGCGCCATTTTGGTATCTATTTCTTCTGAAGAATCAGACGTGTTTGATGAATTTCCTAACTCTTGAACTTGAGTTTGACCCGTTTCATTAAAATGGTCAAATTCTCCGTCTGCTTCGGGGGCTCTATCGATTGGCATAATCATGTCTGGATTTATATATTGGTAATCTAATTTTGTAAGGGTTGGAACCTCTAAACCTAGTCCACCTCCCGTGTTTAAGTTAGATAAAACATGAGAAAGCATCATAAAACTTTTAAAGTCAGTAACACCACTTTTAAGGTCTTCTACGAATAACGTTATGGATTCTTGGACTTGCATTTTCAGGTCGGCAGGTATAAATCCATCTAGAATACCCATTAAGGCTAATATATTTGAAAGTTCCTCTGGTGATTCGATTCCATTTTGGAGGATCTGCATAAGCATTAGGTACAGTTCTTTCATTGTATCGTTTGGCATTCCGATATCAGATTGCATGCTTTCGCTAAAATTAATTCCGAATTTTGCTGTGACTAGCATATCATCCAAAAGTGATGTAATTGTTTTTGAACCTGAGCCACTCCCAAAAATATTTTCTTTCGCGGTTCCTAAAAATGTAGGGTTTGCCTTATCCATTTGTGTCAAATTGGTAAATAATGAGGCTGTGTTTTTAAATGTTAATGGACCAGGTTGACGTAAATTATCTACTATTTTTGAAATATGATTTTTTGTTTTACCGTCAATTTTATAGTTGACTAGATTTTCAGAAATAGATTGAGCATCTCTTCTCATAAGAGGGGGATCTGAAATATATCGCGATTGAGCTTGAGAAAATGATGAGCCCATTGCGGATGCTGAGTTAATACTAAATGCCATAATTTATATTCCTAATTGAAGTGTTCTTACTTAATTATCGTGAGAACCAAAAAAAAATTTCATTTTATTTTTTGAAAGATAAACATTATTAATGTACTTCCCCTTTAAAACACAATTTAAACATATTTTGGCTAAGATGATAAACTAAACTTAACTGGTGGAACTTGCATAAAAAATTATTAGTGGAGATTACGCGTTTAAATGGGCGATTATTTTTTAAGGTTAGGTAGTTTAGATGGGTAAAAAAGCGGTCTTTTTTGATAGAGATGGAACATTAATTGTAGAAAAAAATTACTTACATGATCCATCGGCTGTTGTTTTAGAGAATCGGGTGATTGACGCGCTTTGTTTACTTAAGGATAACGGATTTTTATTTGTGATTATTACGAATCAATCTGGTATTGGGCGGGGATATTTTACAGAAGATGATTATTTGACGGTTCAAGTGGAAGTCGAGAGGCTATTTGGGGTTCATGGGGTCGAATTTTTGAATGATTATTATTGCCCTCATCACCCTACAAAAGGTGTTGGTCAGTTTAAGAAAGAATGTTTATGCCGAAAGCCAGGAACCTTATTAATAGAACAAGCCGTAAAAGAATTTGATTTGGATGTTTCAGAATCTGTTTTTGTTGGGGATAAGGGGAGCGATATTCAAGCAGGTCTTTCTGCAGGTATGTCATCGATTCACGTTCAGACGGGACATGACTCGTCTAATAACATTCGAGATGAATTCAATGGGAAGGTGTCTTCTTTTTCCGATCTTTATAAAGTTGCTAGGTTTATTGTGACATGACCATTCTTTTCGTTTCCAATGGGTATGGTGAAGATTTAATTGCTTGTCAGCTAGTTAAAGCTATTCGGGAGAGTAATTTAGATGTGGATATGATGGCGTGCCCTCTCGTTGGAGATGGGGTCGTTTATCAGAAGCATGGATTAGGTATTTTGGGTAAAAATAGGGCAATGCCTAGCGGCGGGTTTGCTCGTACTGCTTGGGGTTTTTTTTGCGATATCATGGCCGGTCTTTTTAATCAGTTTGCAGGGCACGTGCAATTACTTAGGAAGGTTAAGGTTTCTCATGTCATCGCGGTAGGTGATGTTTATTGTTTATGGATGGCAAAAAATGTTTCACGTGAAACATTGGTATTTTTACCTACGGCTAAAAGTCATTTATTTATGAAGCATTCGTTTATTGAGCGATTAATTATAAAAAAATATTCAGATATTGTTTTTCCTAGAGATAATTTAACTACGACGGATTTGGCTAGAGAAAAAATTAACGCGTATTTTTTTGGGAATCCGATGATGGATAATTTGGAACCTTCTGGTTTAGAGTTGCCTGTAACAAATGAGTCGCCTGTTATTGCCATTTTACCTGGGTCTCGAGCGGAGGCATACGTGAATTTTGAATTAATTTGTGACGTTGTAGAGGGACTATCGGAAGGGCAGTTTTTGGTCGCATTAGCACCTCAATTGTCAGTTGAGAAACTGGCGGAGAGGTTACAATTTTCAGGGTGGGAGTTTGTTGATTCCTGGTCGTTTAGAAAGGGTAGAAATTCGCTTTTTCTAATTTCAAATTTTATTGATGTTGTGAGTCGGGCGGATGTTGTCATTGGGTTGGCTGGTACTGCAAATGAACAAGCTGTCTTTTTAGGAAAATCTGTTATTTCGTTTGAAGGGAATGGTCCTCAATCGACGAAGGAACGCTTTTTAGAACAGAAAAAATTATTGGGGGAGTTATATTTTTTTATTGATGAAAAAGATCGTAAGCAATTACGGGTAAAAGTAAGTAAACAAGTTCAACTAATAGTGGAAAAGGCCGAAGGAATCTCGGATAACTCGGACTTTGTCTCGGTTCAATATGCGAGTCGTGATATTGTGAAAAAGGTTTTTGGAACGACGTGAGTCAGGTTCATATTGTGTCGACGGATTCTCCGTCAGATAGTCTTCAAGATTTATTGGTTGATTATGGACGGGACCAAATTTTATTTATTTGTCCGGATCATATTTCAAAATCGTCCTTTATTCGATCGATTCAACGGTATCAACCGACTGGGATTTTGCCATCAGTAGAGACGTTAAAGGATGTCGTTTCTCGGTTTCTTGGGAAAACGGATAATTTTTCTGTCCAGGCAAAATTGATATTAATAAAAACGTGTTTGAATGAAATTAAGTTAGTTGGTAATTTTTGGAATACAAGTGGATTTTATTCGCAGTTTATACATGTTTTACATTTATTAGAATCTAATCTGATTGACTTGATTTCTTATAAAGAGTGGTTAGATGGACAGTCAGGAATTTCTCGTGATATTTATCCGTTGATGGATTTGTTTTTGAAGAAGAAAACAGATCTTGGGTATGTCACGTCTGCAGATTTGTTTTCAGATGTTAGTCAGTATGAGGGTCGGCTAGGGGGGGCTGTTTCTTTGGTGGTCTTGTATGGTTTTTTCGATATTAAACCGTATGAAGCACAAGTATTTAAAAAGCTATTTTTTCAGCCTCAGCTATATTTTATTCAAGATTCATATAGTTTTATTTCGACGTATATTTATGAGCAAGCTAAGCACACGCCCGTTCAAATTGAACCGTTGCAGTTAACAGCCGATGAGGTAATTAAGGAGCAAGAGTGTCTTCGGTTTCATTCCGTTTATGAAGAAACTGGTTATATGGTTAAAGAAATTTGTCGATTGGTAGCAGAGGATAATGTTGTGTTGGACGATGTCGCGATAGTTGTTGGGCATCAACATGGATACAGAGAGTTATTGGAGACTTGGTTTAATCATTTGGGACTATTTACCCCGGTCCAGTCTGTGGATATAGACCAGACGCCTATTTTTATGTTTGTTTCCAGCTTTTTAACAATTGTTTCTTCAGATTTTAGTTTAGATAGTGTTAGTAAATTTCTGTATACACCGTTGGTTAAAAGTATTTCAGTTGATGGCGCGCATAAACCAGTAAGGCCAGAAGTTTTGGAGCAATTGGCCCCTATATTGAAGTTGAATACCAAAAATGAATTTTGGGTTGATGTGTTAAATAAAATGAGTGAAGGTGATGATTTATTTTCTGGGGTAACCGACGAAATCAAATCGTTTATTGATAGTCATCAATCGATGATATTTGAACAAATTTCAATCGTAAATGTTATTTATGGGTGGGTTAATGAATTTAAAAATTGTCAAACGCCTCACGACTATTTGGAGCAACTAAAGCAAGTTAGCGATCTGTTTGGTGTGTTGGATCTTCTTTCAAATCGATCGGAGGAAATGGATGAGCAGGGAATCAATAGTTTCGTTGAATTAATGGAATGTATTGAGACGTTTATTTCTAATTATTTACGTATTAATGGGTCGGACGTTAGTAAGAACTGTTCTGGGGAGGATGTGTTTCTTGGAGAACTTGGGTTGTTTTTAAATGAAATTGCGTTGCTTAGAGATCCCGATCTCACCCTAGATACTATTTTAGTGTCTCCTCAGCAGGCTTATTATTTAAATAAACCCTTTGTTTTTATTCCAGGATGTATAGAAGGCGGGTGGCCGTGGGATGACGAAGATTTACATTTTTTTCCGAAAGAGGCTCGATGCTTGTCGAAGCAAAAATCGTCGTTTTTGAAGAGCAAAAATATGTTTGCTCATTTGCTAATGTCAGACCATGTGATGATTTCGTTTCCTCTTTTTATTAATAATGTTGAGACGATTCCTTCCCAGTTTATTCCAGATACGTTTTCTAAACGTGATATTGATACTGGGGTTATGACAAAAAAAGGACTCTTTTTATCTAAATTTGAATCGTTGTCTGCGGGAGCGGTTAAAAAAAATAAGGATGAAGTTTACGTCGATAATATTAACGAAGACTCTACACCTGTTTCGTTAATGGCTGGCGCTACTAAACAAGCGAATCAGTCGTTGGTTTATTCGGTATCACAATTAGAGACGTACCAAAAATGTCCACACCTCTATTATTATCGATATATATTAAAAGAGATTCCGTTTGAGGACGGGTTTGAAGAAATCTCCGCGTCCCAATGGGGAATCGTCATTCATCATGTTTGTTATGAAATTTTTAAACAAATGAAAGAGTCTCACAAAGCGTTTTCCTATAAGTCAGAAGAACACGCCAAGGAAATAAAAGAGTTCGTGACTAAAATCGCTACAGACGTATTTGAATCGTATGAAAAACCATCGTTTTATTGGGCGATTAAAAAGGTTATTTTATTTGGGGATGAGAGACATCCTGGCTTAATCGACGAATTTATTCGAACGGAACAGAACTGGACCGTAGATGTGGAGCCCATATTGTTTGAGTTCTCGTTCGGAAAGCAAGCACCACATTCTGTTCAACTTTCAAAAGATGACATGTTAAATGTCACAGGCCAAATTGATTGTGTATTGGAATCTAAGAATGGTGAATTGGTCATTTTGGACTATAAAACGGGATCTGTTATTCCCACAGCTGCAGATATAAAGACGATGAGAAATCTTCAGTTATCTTTGTATTATTTAGTTTTGAAGTCTGTATATCCAGAGAAATCATTGGTGGGGGGGATTTTTTATCAGTTAAAAGACGCTGAAAAAGTGGATAAGAAAATTGTTTTTTCTAAAAAAGAGGCAAAAAAGGAATTATTTGGTTTGGGAAGAGAGAGACCGTTTGAGTGGAAAGACGACTTTGACCAGACGGTAAAGGACCATTTGAGGCATGTAAAATACCATATTCAGGACGGATTTTTTTCGCCCGATTCTCACGATATTTTGCCAGAAATGAAGTCTAAACGACCCTTTGCGTGTAAGTTTTGTCCCTATACGATTGTTTGTCGGTATAAGGGGCGGTTTAATTGAAATTTACAGATAATCAAGAATTAGCGATGTCGTTGGATAGGCATGTTGTTGTAAATGCGGGCGCGGGTTCTGGAAAGACGTCTGTTTTGGTTCATCGATATATGAGAATTTTGGATTCGGTTTCGGGTATTGATATGACGAACATCGTTGCGATTACGTTTACTAAGAAAGCTGCGGGAGAATTGAAAAATCGGTTGGCTAGTTTGATTGATGTTCAATTGGATCGGAAACAAAAGGATTTATGGTTAAGCCAGTTACCGAACGCTTATATTTCTACGATCCATGGATTTTGCCATCGGTTAATTAAAAAATACGGAAGTGTACTCGATTTGGATCCCCAGTTTGTTGTCATGGATGGGGATCAAGCCATGATTGTTTGGAATCATATTATGGACACTTATTTATTGAATGCTCAATTAGCCAAAAATGAATTTTTGAAGCAGTTTTTACTTCATTTTTCGTTTGCTCAATTGAAACAAGATTTAATACGTCTTTTTGAACGTCGAGATCAAATGAGACGAGCCGAAGATGCTGAGAATGAGCTGCTTTCTGATTTTATGGACTCGATTTTGGAGGATCCTAATTTAAAAACGACGACGCATGCGATTCATTTAACATCGTGCTTAAAAAATCTCTTTTTTGATTGTTTTGAATTATATTCGGAATGGAAAACGGAAGAGAGTAAATATGATTATTCGGACCTAATGGAGAATATGCTTGTATTACTTGGACACAAGACTATTCGGTTAGATTTACAGAAGAAATTTCGATTTATTATGGTTGATGAATGTCAGGATACGGACGATTTTCAGTGGGAAATTATTCGATTGTTGTGTCGGGATTTTGAATTTCTTTTAGCTAAAGATCGAAAACCTGATTCAGAAGTTGAAGCCAATAATAAAGACGTAAAACAACAAAAAGAATCGGTTCTTTTAGATGAGGATAGAGAGACGGATGTCGGCCAGATTACGGGACAAAATTTATTTTTGGTAGGAGATATGAAGCAGTCGATTTACTCATTTAGAGGAGCGAACCCAAGGGTTTATGCGTCTGTTTTGGATAAATTGAAGGGCTCAAACGTTTTATATGTTAACTTAAACGAAAACTTTCGAACTCAACCTCGGGTAATTGAGGGTATTAATAAGTTATTTCAATCTGTATTTAATAAAACGTATCCGGATTCTGAACCGAGTTATGTTCGATATGATTCGTTGATAGCATGTCGTCAGCAAAAGGAAGGTAATTTATTTTTTAATTCGACCTCAATTGAACAGGAACCTCATGATATGGCGAGGTGGATGTTATCAAAATTTAAGGACGGACACTCTTGGCAGGATATGGCTCTTTTATTTAGACGGAAAACAAGATTAGATGTATTTCGTGATGCATTTGAATCTTATGGAATTCCAGTTCAAATTTCTTCTCAACAATGTTTTTATCAACGACAAGAGATTGTCGATATGATGGCTTTTTTGACTGTCTTGGTAAATCCCCAGAATAATTTAGCATTATTGGCAGTTTTGAAATCGCCTTTATTTAATATGACTGACAAAGACATTGAGCGGTTATATATAGAGACCCCAAAATATTCTGTTCTTCAAAAATTGAAACGGTCTGACAGAAAAGCCATGCAAGTAATTCACCAAGATATTTTAGAATGGCAGGGAATCGTATTTCGAAAGCCTTTTCCTGATGCTGTCGAGCAGGTTCTTCATCGGCAAAAAATATGGAATAAATACCATGAGTCAGATTACGATGAATCGGCGTTAAAAAATATTCAAATATTTTTATACTTTATTAAGAAACATTGGAGTGAAAACCCGAGTTATGTCATCGATTTTATTCGGTATATAAAACATTTGCTTGAAATTGGGGCAGCGGATCCTCTTCATCCTTTTGAAGAACCACTGAAAAATGCCGTTCAATTTATGACCATCCATGCTGCGAAAGGATTGGAATTTCCAATAGTTGCGGTACCTGAATGTCATAAAACGTTTAACTTTTCTAAGAGTGACCGGGTAGTTGTTAGTCGGCATGGGATAGGGATGGCGTTTAAACGTGATAAAGGAAAAACTGAGAATATATGGAGATCCCATCATTTAGATTTGATTCGAGATGAGGTGATTGAAGAGGAAAAACGTATTTTTTATGTTGCATGTACACGGGCAAGGGATTCGTTGCTTTTATCGGGTGATTTTTTAAAGACGTCCGAAAAGCAAGAAAAAGCCAAAGGCGGATTATTATTATCATCTTATTTTGGGTTGTTATTGCCAGAGGTATCAACATCTAGTGGTTATATGGACTATGAATCATTACAATTTCCAATTATAGGTCGTGAAGATGGTCGGGGAAGTATTTCTTTAGTTGACGTGGAACCTCGGCAAGCGAAACCTGTTATTAATACGTATAGTTTTTCTGGGTCTGTTGCTAAAGTAAAAATGAGTGTTACGGATTGTTTGCGATATTTGACGTGTTCAAAATTATATTTTTTAAAAGGGTCTGGGTTAGAGAGGACCTATTATAAACAGTTGAAAGTGGAAGAAGAGGCGCCTCCTGAAGCATGGCAATTGTTGCCGTTGTTTGCAGATTTACAACCTGAAGTCACCAAATCTAAAAAACGGTCTAAACGAGCAAGTTCTGGACTTACGCCTCAAGATTACGGAAGTTTTATTCATCGGTTAATCGAATGGGTGAATATGTCTGAGCCGTTACCGGGTATTCAGGACAAGAGTTTAGAGTGGTTGAAGCAATTATCCTCGTTTGGTGGCGTTTCTCAATTTCGAGGAGGGCGAGAAGGGGTGTTATCGTTTATTTCTTCGTTTTACTCTATGTACACATCGTCTGATTTGGCGGAAAAAATCAGGGTGGCTTCAAGCGTTTATCATGAACATCCATTTATATTGGGGCTCGATGATTTTTGCTTGGAAGGGCGTATCGATTCGTTAATTTTTACCGGGAAACAATGGCAGGTAATTGATTATAAAACGGATCAGGATCCTGATAAACGACAAAAGACGTATTACAGGAAGCAAATTGGGCTTTATTTAGTGGCGGCTAAGTATTTATTTCATTTGGATTATGATGAGTATCGAGGGTACTTAATGTTTACGGAAACAGGGACAGTGGATACTGTTACTTATACGGCAAATGAGATTAATCAATTGGAGACTAAATTGAAGGGTATTCCTAAGTTGGTGAGTACGCGTGATTTTACGAAACCAGATGTATCTGTTTGTGAAGCGTGTGTGTTTAATCAGGTCGCTAAGAATTGCTCGGAACGTGCTCTTTTTATGCCTCTTACATTTGGCTCGTCTATTGAAAATTGAAAGGGAGGCGTACCGATGATGTCTCAGTTAGATCATTTAAATTTAACGGTAGGCCGATACAATGAGAAGACGGTAACTTTTGTACGACCGGGATAAATATGAATAATTTTTTAACTTTTTGGGGATTTAATAGAAAATAAGTAGATTTTTCAGTATATTTATGCTAATAGTTTGTTAAATTAAAGTAAAATAAATTATTTTAGTAGAAATTATTATTGTTCCTAGGTACTTAGTAAAATTAAAGATAAAAATATTTATGAAATTTTATTTTATTGATGACGATAATAACTAAGAATAGTTAATTTCGCTGAAAGGATATTTGAACAATTTCGAAACATGTACGTGCAACTCACATTATTTATTAGTTAAAAGATAATAAGGGAGTCTACATCAATGGTTCATTTGGTAGAATTTTAAAATGAAAAAACAACATACATACTTATTTAAAATAGTTAGTGTCCCTTCAGAAGAACCTCTTCTAAGTCGGGGTCTTGATAAAGACTTTCTCGAAAAGCTAGAAGCTTTGGAAAGCAATCATGAATTGGACGGATTACATAAAGGTGCAGCCGCTAAGATAAAAGCGTTGTTAAGGGTAAATGTGGGGATTTTACTTAAGGATCCTGAATTACCTGATTCTATTAAAGGGCTGTGCGTTAATCGATTGTTATTTATGGCGGGTATTTTGAAAAAGATGCATTCTAGATCGTCTGAGAGCTTATTGTTATCAAAGCAAAACAAAGCCTTTTTTCCTTTGTATAAAGAGGTTGCTTTAGACCTAAAAAAGGCATTGATTAAAGCTAGAGATCCGGTTGGTATTACATTTGTAGGACGAAACGAAAAGCTGTTTAAATGGTGCAGGCAAGAATTAACTGAAACTCGAAACCCTCTCGTGGAGTGGTTGTTAGGTAAGGTGCCTGACCAATTACACAAAGATGATTTTTTAAAACAATTTGATAAGTTGAGTGATATTTTAAATTCACTTATTTTGGTAGTAGGCGCATGTGATGATCTTGCGGATACCATTCAAGATATGGCTCTTACAAAGATTGTAGTAAAAATTATAGAGGTGGAGACTAGTGAAAAAATAGCACAACAAGCAGAGTTATTTGGAGATGTTGTAGCGCATAGGGATGGAATTTTTGACGACTATTTTCGTCTGGTAGTAGATATTTGGAATGATTCGATTAGTCAACTTGAGAGTGCGTTTGGAAAATCCTATTTTGATGAGCGGGTGAAGGCAGAGTTTTTGAATATTTTTATATCAATTGGTGAGTCTTTGACTTACTCTGTGTTGTTGAATGTAACGCCTCATCATAAGAAAATCACGCCTGCTATAATTCACGAGAAATTGGCGCCAAATATTATGGTGTGTTGCTTTCGTTATTTAGAGAAGTCTCTGGTTGTTAAATTGGCAGCGGAATTAGATATAGAGGCACCTTCGGAATCTGATTTGGGTGTCCTACAGAGAGTCATTGACATGTCTCAGGTTAGCGCTGCCTCGTCCAATGCAGCGGCAACCGTTTCTAGAGAGCTTAGAGAAGGTGATTTATCTACTCCCTTTCCATTTATAATTAATGACCGACTTATTGAAGGGCTACTAAAGGGACAATCATTCGTTCAAAAATTTGAAGCGTATATTCTAGGAAAGGGGTATACAAATGGATTTTTTAAAACTTATTCCGATAAGGACCCATCCGAGGGGTATGATTATCTAAATTTGTTAATGTTACGACGTTCTATTCTTACACGAGCACTTGCAGAGCTCGATGCACATAATTTAGCGCGGATAAAAAACGGACAAGAAGCACTCCCAGATTCGGATTGGACTATGGAGGCACTTGCTGCTGAAGCGATAAAATCGGCTAATTCGTCAGGCAGTGAACATTTATCAGCGGATATGCTTGAAAAATATAAGACACACATTGACTTAATTGATTCTTTTAGCGATTCCGTAGCACTTGAAACGGATGTTTATGATGACTTTTTTAAACAGTGGGAAAAAGATATTGTAATAATGAGAAAGTCGGCAGATACTATTGATGATGAAGACCTCAAGGAGCAGGCGGGGCTTTATATTGATTCCTGGCAAGATTTTTTATGCATGTACTTTCTTTATAAGCGTGCATTTGATGGAACGATATAAGGAATCGTTTTCGGAAATAACTAGATGAATAGTCAGACAAAAAAACATAATTTTTTTTTAAAAAACTTATTCCGTTCGTCATTGTTGGGTAGAAAAAATGATTTGGCTTATCGTATAGCTTTTTTATTTTTTATTTTTGCAATGCCTTATGTTCCATTGTTTTGGGTTTTAAATTTACATTTTTCAGCAGGGGTTGTTCTCGCTACGATAGGTATGTTTTTGTTGTCTATTCTATTCAATAAATTTAAATGGTTTAATGTGAGTAAATTTCTTTTGATAGTTGGGCCAGCCGGGAGCTTTTTTTCTTCTGCTAATATCTTATCATCATTCTCGGGCGCCCAATTATTATTATTTACCTTAATTCCTTTACCTCTGCTTTTGTTTGAAATAACACAGATTTATTGGATTATTACCTCCATGCTTATTCCTATAGGTCTATATGTATCGTTAGAGCTTGGAAATTATAATTGGATTTTATTTCGAGAAATTATTCCGAATCATACGATGTTAATCATACGCCTAAGCGCTATTGTTACAACGTTTACTTTACTTGCTCTATCTACGGTGACTTATTTTGTCTCTAATCGGAGATATGAGTTGAAAATTGAAGAAAAAAATTACAAATTGAAATCTAGAAATATCGAACTTTTAGAAAAAAACTCTCAGATTCAAGACCATTTGGATGCCCTTGAAAAGGCGTATTATGAACTCGAAAACAAAAAGAAATTGGAAGACGAGTTTGAATTGGCGAAACTACAGCAACAAGAATTTCTTCCAGTAGAAATGCCTAGTGTAGATGGGTATTTGTTTGATAGTTATTTTAAGGGTGCGCGTGGCGTTAGTGGTGACTTTTATGACTATCAATGTTTTGGTAATACAATAAAATGCATTGTTGCTGATGTTCGTAGTAAGAGTATTTCTGCTGCTTTTATTACGGTGCATTTGTATTCTATGTTTCGTACGACCGTCTCTGATAAAAGTACCGCACCTCAGCTATTGAGTACCATTAATAACGTTTTAGTCGATGGACGAAATAGTTACGAAAAAGCAGCGGCCTTTGCTTTTAATATTAATTCCCACACCCATATGATGACTTACTCAAATGCTGGGATAGGGCTTGCGTTACATGTGCGTGAAAAAGAGATTAATTCTTTGGATAATGGTGGGTTTATGGTCGGCGGGGATAAAAATGAAGTCTACGGAGAATATTCCCTTTCTATGGAGCCTGGAGATATCTTTTTAGTAGCTTCAGATGGATTGGAAGATGTTAGAAATAAAGAGCAAGAGTTATTTGGACGGGATAGAGTTAACACTGTTATACAAGATTATTTGGCGGATAGAGAGTCGGATATAAGTGACTTAGGTAGTTTGAAAAATCGATTTGAAACGGCATTAACAGATTTCCAAGATAAAGATAGTTTACCTGTAGATGATGTGGTAATTATTGTTGTTGAAAGGATAAAAAAAGGGCTTTAATTTGATTGTAGTGTTCAAATTTAAATGGTGCCATTAATGATTTCTAGTTTGGATCATTTGGTTTTAACTGTAGCTGATATATCGAGAACAGTTACTTTTTATACAACCGTATTAAAGATGAAAGAAATTACGTTTGGTGATAATCGTAAGGCTTTGGTGTTTGGGAATCAAAAAATAAATTTGCATCAAAAAGATTTTGAATTTAAACCTCATGCAGAATCACCTACTATGGGGTCTTCTGATTTATGTTTTATTTCGGAGGTTTCTTTAAATATTCTTATATCTGAATTGAAACAAAACAATGTTGAGATTATTGAAGGGCCTGTTGAACGAACAGGTGCTATGTTTAAGATCCTGTCCGTTTATTTTAGGGATCCTGATGGAAATTTGATAGAAGTATCTACTAAACT
Source organism: bacterium (assembly GCA_018699495.1). Taxonomy (GTDB): domain Bacteria; phylum Margulisbacteria; class Marinamargulisbacteria; order JABIPA01; family JABIPA01; genus JABIPA01. Next base: position 36,803 of record JABIQV010000094.1, read on the forward strand.
TTAGGTACCCTTTTTTTGAATCAAGGTGAGGTTTCTCGACGTCGCTATCATTGTATTCAGGTAAACGTAACGAGTTTCTAGAGTCATCATATGCGTTTATTTCAGTTTTTCCATGTATCGTCGGCCGAGCTCGGTCTATAACTAAAATTATCTTTTTCATTTTATGATCTCTTTGTATCGTTATCAAAAAAGATCATGGTAAATTTCAAATGCAAAAAAAATCGTAACTTAAAATGGTAGTTGTTCAAAAATATTGATGTTAATCACCTTAATAATCACCTTAATTAGTTTTTTTAACCATCAAGAGATTAACCCTATTCTGTTAACTACCTATACTATTCCACTGTTCCAGTTTTTGAATCACTACCTTAACGAATTAGTACTACTGAAGTTCATATGTAGTTTTATTATCTGCGGTAATATATGAAGAGGGATGTTTTAACTGAAGATCTCCATTTCTCGTAGAGACATCATCTGCTATTTCTAGTAACTGACTAAACTGACGCTTATGGCCAGTAGCCCAAATTGATGGAGTAGGTTTATTTTTATCTGTTACGGCATTTTTTAAGTGTCGACCTGCTATATTGGCTGTCCTTCCAACCGCGTGAAGTATTACAAAAGGGATTGTCGGTGCAAAACAGCTAATTCTAGCTATCTGGTCTCTATCCTCAGCACCTTTAAAACATTTTGTGTGTATCTTTTTTAGGGCCTCATTTATTGCAGATTTTACGTCACCTGAAACCTCGGCATCGTTTTTTAAAACCATTAATTTATCTAATGTTGTCCTTAAGTTTGCCATATTGCTTTCCGTATCACACGCATTAAGCCGCGACCCTACATGTATATTGTCACCTATAGTTTGTATAGCAGTTAGTTGAGGTTGAATCCCTTTTTGTTTAAAGTTTTTAAGCAAATTTTCTATAGATAATGGTTTCGTATTATTCTCATTTGTCTTAGAATTTTGACTGTGATGTATTGTACTCTTTGGGTCCATATTAGTATTAGTAATCATTAGTTTTTCTCCTTTTTTAATATAAGTATATAATTAGTAATTTTCCGAAAATCGTATTTTTTATTATATATCTATATAGTTATCGCATTTTTTTTATTAAAATTTCATTTTTTTATCTTTTCAAGATGTGTAGTGATTTTACAATTAAGGAATATATCATAGTGTTGGTAAAATATGAGATATTAGATCATGAAAAGGAGTAGATAGTACAATTTAATTTTAGATGCAATTCATGAGTTAATAGGAGAAAATTGAACCTTAATAAAAATTGTTGAAGGGATGGCTATACCTTAGTCAAATTTAAGGTGAGTCATTAATAATCTAATACGGATTAAACATTTTACATTAAGTAAATATATGGATAGTTTGGGTCAGTATTTAGATGACTAAAGTTATGTTTATTGACATCCCCGCCCGCTTGAATGAGGGTTTACGGAACCGTTGATAAATTTGTTTTCCAGTTCTAATTAGAGCAATTTTTGTTCGAAACTTAGTTTTATAATCGTAGATACACGTTGTTCATCGAATGGACAATACCTCCTTAACTTGGATTTTCGGTATTATAGAAAGGTAATAAGCGGGTTAGTTGTTTTGCGATTCGTCTATAATTTGCACTTCTATCAATTTTGTGAGAAATGTATCTAGATCAGGATCTACCTGAGCTGTATTTTTTGCCACATCCTTAGAAAAACGAATGTAACTCAAAGAGGTTAACGTGGTTATCGATTGCGGCAAAATTATTAGGTTATTATTATTAAGGAGAAGTGAGTCTAACTGAGTTTTTTGAGGGTCTGTTAGATGGTTGATTATTTTTAGTAATTGGCCTGTTGTGATAGCTTTGTTATTTAAATTCAGGGTTCCGTTGTTGTCATTAATCGTCTCTAATTGCGTTAATATATCCGGAGGTATAGTATAGGCGAAATACTCGATATGTATCGTTTTGAGATTACGACTTGTCAGTGAGGCAAGCTGCTCTTTACCAAGTCCTAAGCTTTGAGAATACGCCATATATTTCTCTTTAAAATCATCGCCAGCTAACTTTTTAATATGGTTTTTATCTACTCCGATAGTTGCAAACTCCCGGTCATATAAACATTTTTGTATACGCTTGTGATAGTCGTCGGACATACGACATGTTATGGAAACGGAGCCTATTTCTTCTATCGTTAAGTCGCTTGCTATCAGACCTGCCACGTCATGTGGTATCCGACATAAAGTGAGAGTGAGTGGGGCTGTTCGTCTAGCTAATAGTTTGCATAACATAAGTAATCATCCTCCGAAGATAGTAGTTGGTTGATTGTTTATAAGTATCTATGAACTGAGACACGTTTCGTCTAGTTACCGTATCGTTAATACAATAATTTCATTTATCGTTCAAACAGTCGATAGGCGAACGTTACGGGCGGTTCGTTTCTTCTTAGATAGCGAGTAACTGGTTTCTTTTCTTTTTTATTACGGTAGAAGTACCTCAATTCCGTTAGTTTGTTTCATATCCTTTGTCGTCCTCCGAGCTCGATCCCTCTGTGTCAGTAGTAAAAAGACGGGTAGTGTCGTCTGAGTCATAATCCTTTAACCATTGTGGCTGGTTGTCTAAAATAAAAATTGTCTCCTCGAGGTTCAACCACCTTAGACGCAGTAACCCCCTTAAGGATGGCAATTCTGCTACATTTAGGTTTGTGAGACCATCAAGACAAAGAGACGTCAAATTAACTAACGATTCTATCTCTATTGGAAGACTGGTTAAAAGAGGGTTCCTAGAAAGAGTCAGACCCGTCAAATTAACTAACGATGATATCCCATCTGGGACGCTTTTTAGACCGATATTATTAAGAGTAAGCTGCGTCAACTTAACTAACGTCCCTATCGTTTTTGGAATATCTAAATGGCGATCATTAATAGTAAGCGTCTTCAAATTAACGAAATCCTTTATCGATGAGGGTAAAAATTCTAGCGGCTGGGCTTCTACCCGGGAGGGTAGCGAGGGATTCGTCCCATCACTAAGAGTAAGGACCGTTAATGCATTCTTTTGAGGGGGTGTTAGATCGTTGATTATTTTTAGTAACTGACCTGTTGTAAGGATAGATCTACTTAAATCTAGGGTTCTAGTTTCTTCAATACCATCGATTCGATTTTTTATACAGCGTTCTATTGTACACGTCGTATAATCGATATATATCGATTTAATCGAAGAGCTAGTCATTGACTCAACCTGTTCTTTTCCCAAGCCTAGGTTAATAAGCAGAGATCCCCATACCTTCTTTAGCATAGACTCCCGATGGGCCTGTTCTTGTTGCTCAATCTGATTGTGACCTGTTAAGAAAAAATTGCCCAACTCGAATGGGTTTAAGTAGCTTAATATTTGTAATTCCATAGTCCCATTTAAATTAGGTGATATGTCGTGGCGAGATCTTTTGTTTATAGATGTTGTGTCTTTTGAGGCGAACGCTAATTGTTTGTATATCATAAGTAATCATCCTCCAAGGATAGTCGTGGGCTCATTATTGATAAGTGACTATTAAATTAGTCACGTTCCCACTAGTTGTCGTATCGTTTATTACAGTAATTTCATTTATTTTTTTATAGTGGATAGTCGAGTATTAATATTTACTTAAAAAGTATGTATTACGACCTTAATGATGTAAGTGTTCAGTTGGAGAGGGTATAGAATCTTAGTGTATGAATAGGATTTTTGAACCTAAATGATGGTGTTTGAGTGAGGCATAGATCGGTAGTGGTGCAAAAACTGGCGCTTTAGAATAATATCCTTAAATATTCATAAATAAGGGAGACACGTCTATGAGTCTTAGACGAAAAACTCATCCACTACTATTCAAATGGCGGCACTTTGAAGCAGAAATCATTTTACTTTCTATACGATGGTATTTAAGTTATCGCCTAAGTTTCAGAGATCTAGTCGAAATCATGGATGAACGTGGCCTCAAGATTGCTCATACAACCATTTTCCGATGGGTCTTTCGATAGTCTGATTCACTAAAAAACAAAGGTCGTCCTCATTTAAGAAAGAACCCGACGTCCTGGAGGCTGGATGAAACGTATATCAAAGTTAAAGAAAAATGGACCTACTTATATAGAGCCGTTGATAGAGAAGGTAAAGCCATTGATTTTTACTTAAACCGTAAACGTGATTCTAAAGCCGCATAGTCCTTCTTTAAACGAATTATTCGCCTCAATTCACCTCAAACTTCACATTTCCATCTTGGTCAGTTATTTTACTAGCTTTTTGACTTCCGTCTTTATCTTGTTCCCAATTTTCAAAAACAGTCCCATATTTATTAGTCATTTCACTAGCTTTTTGACTTTTGTCTTTATCTTGTCTCCAATTTTCATAAACAGTCCCATA